>JAURZN010000207.1 GCA_030653355.1 Gallionella sp.
ATAGACAAAACTGGAGGATCGGGTGGCGGTAACCGCATGAACCGGTGTGGCAACCAGGCCAAGGCCAAACAGGAGTGCGGTCAGTGCGAGTGAGGAGCGCGTAGTCATGATCGTGTATTTCCTTATCGGTGCTTAAGGTGCTGTGCTGCTGACGGTGGCATTGATCAAGCGTCCCAAATACCAGTTGGCCAGCGTAGTCGGAGTACTGTCATAAGTATTGACCGTGGTCTTGCTGTAGCCGTCCGGCGTGGAGACGGTGATGCTGGTCGGATTGCCGTAGGCGTCGTACACGGAGCTGGTGGTGACGGTGCTGATCAAGCCACCGGTCAGCTCGTAGCTGGATTCAACGCTCTGCCCGATTTGCGAGGCGTGGTATTGGGGACTCCACGCAGGATTCGTGGTCGCCGTCCAGGTGTTGGCGACGCTGTTGAGCAGCACGCCGGATGATGTGCGCTTCTCTGCCGTCAGCGGTAGCCCCTGATACGGATAGTCCTGTCGGTAGGTGGTCGTACTCTTGATACCCTGTGCATCGGTGTTGATAGTTTGCCTGAAACCCAGGAATCCACCGCCCGTTATGTGACTCTTCGCGCCGACATAGCTGTAGTTGCTGACGTAATTCTCGCCAATGCCATTGCTCGATGAGACGGAGGAGACAAGGTAGAGTGCCATATTAGTGTTCAGGTCGCGCACCGGATATACGCCTGTTGTTTCCTTGGTGTAAACCGACGTATCAGCAATTGTCCTGTAAGTCATTGCCGTCGCGGCTCCCAGCCCTGTCGTGACTTTGTTTAGAAGGTCGGGTGGAGAAGAGGGTAATAGCAAGAGTGATGCAACATAACCAATATTCACATACAAATCTTTTTTGCCGTCCCCGTTTATGTCGCCAGTCACTGCCGGTGGTATTGTTACCGAGGGTGCTTTCATGGTGTGCGACGATATCTCTAGCGGAATTCCCGCCCCATATCCGTTGCCATTTGAATATGCAACGTAATAGGCAAAATAATAACTACCCGTGCCATTGTCGCCAGCCGGAACATAAACCGATACGCCATAAACCACATCGGCATATCCATCTCCGTTGAAATCCCCCACTCCAGCTACTCTCCCAGATGCATTCGGCAATGGCCATGATGCAGCAGCCAACCCACTGCCACCTCCCAACCGGAGTACCCCAGTTGACACCCCGATATTTACCTACAAGTCGTCCTTGCCGTCCCCATTTATGTCGCCAGTCACTGCCGGTGGTATTGTTAACGAGGCTAATTTCATAGTGTGCGACGATATGCCTAGCGGAATTCCCGTCCCATATCCGTTGCCATTTGAATATGCAACGTAATAGTCAAAATAATAACTACCAGTGCCATTGTCGCCAGGCGGAACATAAACCAATACGCCATAAACTACATCGGCATATCCATCTCCGTTGAAATCCCCTACTCCAGCTACTCTCCCAGATGCATTCGGCAATGGCCATGATGTTAATGTCAACCCTCCATTGCCGCTCGCCAGTTGCCAGTCAAGCGCCGTCGGCTGCAAACAGTCACCGGCAGTCCCGGAGCATTCCTTTATCTGGGTCACACGGCTCGCATTGTTGGGAGCGGAGCCGTTGGCATATGTCAGCTGGTAGTCCTTGACCAAGGTATCGGCGCCGCTCACATTGGCGTATGTCTGGACGTTGGTGAGGCGTTTCGTGATCGAGGTGAGGGAGCCGCTCACATAGGTAGCCGGGATGACATCCGGCCTCACGGCATAGGTAAACCGCACAGAGTTGTATGGGGTGAGCACAGCCGCCGCATTGCCGGTGTAGTCAATCCGGATCGGGTAATACTCGCCGTTGGCATTGACTTCGGTATAGGTGACGGTCAGGTAGTTGCCCTTGGTGTCGCCGACCTTGTTCACCGCCCACACCCTAATCGCGGTCTTGCCTTGGGCTTCGATGGCTGAGTCCGCGGTGTTGCCGAATTCGATGATCTGGCCGGACTTAGTCCAGACCTTGAAAGAGGTCGGGCCATAGCTGTTACTGCCATAGGAGATAATTTTGCTGTAGCTCTCG
>JAURZN010000208.1 GCA_030653355.1 Gallionella sp.
ATAGACAAAACTGGAGGATCGGGTGGCGGTAACCGCATGAACCGGTGTGGCAACCAGGCCAAGGCCAAACAGGAGTGCGGTCAGTGCGAGTGAGGAGCGCGTAGTCATGATCGTGTATTTCCTTATCGGTGCTTAAGGTGCCGTGCTGCTGACGGTGGCATTGATCAAGCGTCCCAAATACCAGTTGGCCAGATCGTTGACGTAGGTATTGGTGGTGGTTTTGCTGTAACCATCCGGAGTGGAAACAGTGATACTGGTCGGATTGCCATAACCGTCATAGACGTTGCTGGTGGTGACCGTGCTGATCAGCCCCCCCGTCAGCTCGTAGCTGGATTCAACGCTCTGCCCGATTTGCGAGGCGTGGTATTGGGGACTCCACGCAGGATTCGTGGTCGCCGTCCAGGTGTTGGCGACGCTATTGAGCAGCACGCCGGATGATGTGCGCTTCTCTGCCGTCAGCGGCAACCCCTGATACGGATAGTCCTGTCGGTAGGTGGTCGTGCTCTTGATACCCTGTGCATCGGTGTTGATAGTTTGCCTGAAACCCAGGAATCCACCGCCCGTCATGTGACTCTTCGCGCCGACATAGTTGTAGTTGCTGACGTAGTTCCCGCCGATGCCGTTGCTGGAGGATACCGATGACACAACGTACATCGGGGCTTGGATGTCGACTAGCGGATAGACGGCATTGTTGTCTTTGGTGTAGACGGTGGAGTTGGTTAATGGTTTGTAGTCGATTGTCGTGATGGCGTTGAGACCGGTGGTGATAGACGAAATCAACATTACATTACTTGTCGAATACGCCACCAACCAACGCCCGTCACTGTTGTTTGGAATCCACATGTAATCCATCTTTCCGTCACCGTTAAAATCAGCGAACTTCATGTACTGCGGCTGAGAGTGATAGGCGAGATAACCGCTGATCGTGGCGGGTATCGCGGGTGAGCTATAAACTGGCGTGGTAAATCCATTACCTGTTGAATAAGCCACCAACCAACGCCCGTCACTGTTGTTTGGAATCCACATGTAATCCATCTTTCCGTCACCGTTGAAATCGCCAGACTGCATGTACTGCGGCTGACTGTGATATGACCAATAGCCATTAATCGCATTAGGCAAAACCGCGCCTTCGTAGCTTGGCACTACCAGATCAGAACTTAATGGATGCAATCCAAAACTAGTTGCAGGTAAACACACGCTGATCGCACTACTATCGCACTCTTGAATTTGAATGAGTCGTGAATCTTGTATAAATTGTGTCGCCGCACTCACGTCATAGGTCAGTTGATAGTCCTTCACCAGCGTATCCACCCCGCTCACTTGAGCCCAGGTCTGCACATTGGTCAGCCGTTGTGTGCTTTTGATTAATGAGCCGCCGTCATACATCGGGGTAATATCCGGTCTCGTCGCATAGATGAAGCGCACGGAGTTATAGGTAAGTAGAGCTGGTGTAACTTTGGTATTGCCGGTGTAATCAATCTCTTTCGGGTAGTATTCCCCGTTGGCTGTATCTTCGGTGTAACCAACGGTCAGGTAGTTGCCCTTGGTGTCGCCGACCTTGTTCACCGCCCACACCCTGATCGCGGTCTTGCCTTGGGCTTCGATGGCTGAGTCCGCGGTGTTGCCGAATTCGATGATCTGGCCGGACTTAGTCCAGACCTTGAAAGAGGTCGGGCCATAGCTGTTACTGCCATAGGAGATAATTTTGCTGTAGCTCTCG
>JAURZN010000138.1 GCA_030653355.1 Gallionella sp.
AACGACTGGGAAAGCCGCCAGCGCTGTATGTCTGCATGATTGCCAGACAACAAGACCGGGGGCACGGCTTCACCAGTAAAAATTTCCGGGCGGGTGTAATGCGGGCAATCCAGCAAGCCCTGCACAAACGAATCCTGCTCCGCTGAATCGGCATCACCCAACACGCCGGGCAGTTGCCGCACCAGACTATCCATCAGCACCATCGCCGCCAACTCGCCACCGGACAACACATAATCTCCGATGGAAATTTCCTCATCCACCATCTGGCGGATCAGGCGCTCGTCGATACCTTCATAACGCCCCGTTAGCAGGATTAAACCCTCTTCCGGCTGCGCTACCATTTCCTTAACCACGGCATGCGTGAGCAAGCGGCCTTGTGGCGACAAATACACCACACGACTCCTGGCAATACCACTCGCCGCCTGACGCTGTTTTGCCGCATTGATCGCAGCAGCCAGCGGCTCGCCCAGCATCACCATACCGGGACCTCCGCCATAAGGGCGGTCATCTACCGTACGATGATTATCTGTGGTGAAATCACGCGGATTCCACGTCTTGAGCACATAGCGCCCCTGTTCCGCTGCACGACGCGTGATGCCGCATTGCGTCAACGCATCGAACATTTGCGGGAACAGCGTAATAACGTCGAATATCACAAATCCGCCAACCAATCGACACGTATCACCCTGGCGACCAGATCAACATGCCCAATGACACTCTTCAGGAATGGAATCAGCACATCAGGACCCTTGCCGCGCACGATCAATACGTCATTCGCGCCAGTCTCCAGCAACTCGGCCACCGTCCCCAGCGTATCGCCTGCCTCGTTTACCACAGACATGCCGATCAGGTCAGCCCAGTAGTACTCATCATCGTCCTGCTTCGGCAAACTACTGCGCGGCACGGCGATCAACAAGCCCTTCAGCCTTTCGGCCGCAGTGCGATCCGGGCAGTCGGGAAATTGCGCAGCCAGTGTTTTATCATGCGTTTCGCACTGAGCTACGGTCACTTCACGCCACGGGCCATTTTCATGACCCAAATACCAGGACTTGTAAGCCACCAGACTATCGACGTATTCGCTGAACGGCTGGATTTTCACCCAGCCGCGTATGCCGAAGGCGGATGCAACGCGACCCATGATGACCATGGGCTCGGAGTCGTTAGACTGTTGCAGCGGCACCGGCACGCTTTACCAGCTTGGCAACAGCGTCGCTCAATTGCGCGCCCTTGCTTTGCCAAAAAGCCACGCGCGCCAGATCCAGACGCAACGCTTCTTGCTTTTCATTGGCGATGGAATTGTAGAAGCCAACGCGCTCGATGAAGCGACCATCGCGACGATTGCGCGAATCCGCTACGACCACATTGTAAAACGGACGATTCTTGGAACCGCCACGGGAAAGACGAATGATGACCATAAAAAACCTATCTAAATTATTAGCCTAAAA
>JAURZN010000018.1 GCA_030653355.1 Gallionella sp.
GCTCGCCTCAACAGCGTATGCGAGATAGAGGTCAGGGAAGCGCAGAACAATGACCGGGTCATGCCCGGACTGGCACTGATTGCGCCCGGCGGCAAGCACATGCTGCTCAAACGCAGCGGCGCTTATTACCACGTCGAGGTCAAGGACGGCCCGCTGGTTAACCGCCACCGGCCTTCGGTGGACGTGCTGTTTCGCTCGGTGGCGAAATTTGCCGGAAAAAACGCCACCGGCATCATCATGACGGGCATGGGCGACGATGGCGCGAGGGGCATGAAGGAAATGCATGACGGCGGCGCTCCAACCATCGCACAGGATGAGGAAAGCTGCGTGGTGTTCGGCATGCCCAAGGAAGCGATCAAACTGGGCGGCGTAGACCGTGTAATGAGCTTGCACGATATACCCCGCGCCATACTGAAGGGATAAGGAATGACACTCAGAAAAAAACGCTTCTGGTTCACCGTCAGCACTTCATTGGTGCTGATCGTGCTGTTCTCAATAGTAACCATCCAGTCGTTCAGTTATTTCAGCCAGAACACCATACGCGAACAGGCGCGCATGACAGCCGAAATGCTGCGCATCTCGCTGACCGAGCAGATGCGCACCGGTGTCATTTCAGAACGTGAGACATTATTCAAACGTCTGCGCACCATCCCGGGCCTGGTGGATGTCAGGGTCATGCGCGGCGAGCCGGTGATCCATCAGTACGGCCTGGGCATAGATGGCGAGAAGGCAAGACTGGATATGGAGAAGCGGGTGCTGGCCACAGGCGAGTGGGAAGAACAGTTTACCCAGGAAAAAGGCAAGACCGTCTATCGCATCACCATACCCTACATCGCCAGCAGCACGGGTTCCTTGAATTGCCTGCAATGCCACAGCGTGCCGGAAGGGAGTATCAACGGGGCGGTGACGCTGGGATTCTCGCTGGACGACATGCAGCGCACCGAAGTGTACGCCATCTCTCCGCTGATCCTGCTGCTGCTTATTTTTGGCGTGGCGCTGGGTTACTTTCTCAAACGCTTGTTCCAGCCCATGGTGGACACGGCGGAGCAGCTGAAATCCGTGGTTGAAAACGCGGCGACCGGCGACTTCAGCGGCCGTATCACCACCGCCAGCACGGATGAAATCGGTGAAATCGCCAGCCATACCAACACACTGATGGATGCGCTGGAGCAAAGCATAGGCAAAATCTCACACCGCATTCAATCGCTGGGTGAGCACACGCGCAGAGGGGGGGACCGTAAAAGCCTGCTGACACACACCGTACGCATCGTCGATGAAATGGTCGGCGCGACTCGTTTCAAGCTGGCGGTAGAGAATGATCTCGATCTGGAGGAAATCCATGAGCGCCTGCGCACGGTATTGAAGCAGCATTTCGGACTACGCTATTTTTCCTACTATGAGACAGAGCATGGCAAGCATCTGAAGCCGATATTCGTCGAAGGCCTGCAACAGGAGAGCGAACTCTGGTGTGCGCCCGAGATACTGATCAACCCTGAAGTGTGTCGGTGCAACCGGGTTGCCGCGTGCGTTTCCAGCGTATCCGCCCCGAATATCTGCAATCGCTTCTGCGGGAATGAAAAAGGGCTGGGGAATATGGTGCATTTCTGCATCCCCATGATGCTGTCCGGGCAGGTCGGCGGCATCCTGCAAATCGTCCTGAATGAGGATGAACTGCAAAAGTTTGCCGACATCGAGCAGACGGCGCAGCTCTATCTGAATCAGGCCGCTCCGGTGATCGAAGCGCGCAAACTGATGCAGTCGCTGAAAAATACCGCGATGCGCGACCCGATGACCGGACTCTACAACCGCCGCTTCATCGAAGACTACATCGATAATCTGACCGCCAGCACGCTGCGCCAGAAGACTAATCTGGGTGTGTTAATGTGCGACGTCGATTTCTTCAAACAGGTAAACGACAAGTACGGACACGATGTGGGCGACCAGGTCATCAAGGGGCTGGCCGAAATACTGAAGACAACGGTGCGCACTTCCGATATGGTGATTCGTTTTGGCGGCGAAGAATTTCTGGTGTTGTTGCCTGATACTGATGCCGAAGGTTGCCTGTTGCTGGCCGAACGCATCCGTCTGACGATGAATGAACACATCTTCCAGACGCCACAGGGACCGCTCAAAAAGACACTCTCGGTAGGCATCTCACTCTTCCCCAGGGACGGTCAGGGATTCTGGGAGTGCGTGAAATATTCAGACATCTCGCTGTATTATGCGAAAGAACATGGCCGCAACCAGTGTGTCATGTTTACCGAGGATATGCGGGTAGAAAAAGAACAGTATTAAGCACGGAGACACGACTATGCCGGACACCAGCGAGCAGTCTGTCAGGATGGAACTGGAAGCACTCAGGCTCTACCCTGGCGCTGCCATGTACATACAGAGCCAGAGCGACGGGTCGCACACCCGCCACAAGGTGCAGTTCATCGGCACCATCAAGGGCAAGAGCCTGCTGGTCACGCTGCCCTTTGAGAACGGCAAGGGCATGTGGATACAGGCCGGCCATACTTTTGTGGTGCGCGGATTCAACGGCATCTATGCCTACGCCCTGAGCACACAGGTGATCCGTGCCCGCGCCCACCCTTACGCCTACATACACTTCTCCTGGCCACGCGCAGTCGACTGTCAGATGGTGCGCAAATCGCTGCGCGTGGAGACTTCCCTGCCGGCCAGAGTCACGCTGGCAGACAACAGCAAGGTGAATGTCACCCTGCTGGATCTGAGCGCGCCCGGTTCCATGCTGGCCACACCCGCCGCAATCGGCGCAGTGGGCGAGCACGCCAGGATCGAATTTACGGTGGACTATGAGGGTGAGGCACACGTTTTGAACATCCCCTTCATTATTCGCAACATTCATCCCAAGGAAGACGGCAGCGGTTTTCGCGTCGGTGTCGGCTTTGAATCTCTCGCTCAGAATGATGCACTGATCCTGCATTACGTTATCAACACGATCGCACTGAGCGCCAATCTGTGAGGCGCGAACAGGTCGTGTAACCCTCCCGGGCAGCAACGGCTTGGGGAAGCGCAAAGAATCGCGTATATTGCCCAGTCGTCTCCACCACGTTTGCACATCATGGAAAGCATCAAGATACGCGGCGCTCGCACGCACAACCTGAAGAACATCAGCCTCGACCTGCCACGCCACAAACTGGTGGTGATCACCGGACTATCCGGCTCGGGAAAATCTTCGCTGGCCTTCGACACCCTGTATGCGGAAGGGCAGCGCCGCTATGTGGAATCGCTATCCGCCTATGCGCGGCAATTTTTGCAACTAATGGAAAAGCCGGACGTGGACTTGATCGAAGGTCTGTCTCCTGCGATCGCCATCGAGCAGAAAGCCACCTCGCACAATCCACGCTCCACCGTCGGCACCGTCACCGAGATACACGATTATTTGCGCCTGCTGTTCGCCCGCGCAGGCGATCCCTATTGCCCGCAGCATGACCGAGTGTTACAGGCGCAGAGTGTCGGCCAGATGGTGGATCATGTGCTGGAACTGCCGGAAGGCACCAAGGTAATGATACTTTCGCCGCTGGTGGTGGATCGCAAGGGCGAACAACTGGAGATGTTCGACGAGCTGCGCGCCCAGGGCTTTACGCGACTGCGCATCAACGGCACGGTGCATGAGATCGACGCGCTGCCCAGCCTGCAAAAGACTAAAAAGCACACCGTCGAAATCGTGGTGGACAGGCTGAAAGTCAATCACGAATCCAAGCAGCGACTGGCGGAATCATTCGAGACCGCGCTGCTGCATGCCGACGGACGCGCGCTGGCGGTGGAAATGGACAGCGGGAAGGAACATCAGTTTTCGGCCAAATTTGCCTGCCCGATTTGCAGCTACTCCCTGCCCGAACTCGAACCGCGCCTGTTTTCGTTCAACAACCCGATGGGCGCATGCCCCAAGTGCGACGGGCTGGGAGTCATCAGCTACTTCGACCCCAGGCGCATCGTCGCCCTGCCCGCCCTCTCGCTGAGTTCCGGCGCGATCAAGGGCTGGGACAGACGCAACCAGTTCTACCATCAACTGCTCGCCGGTCTCGCCCGCCATTACGACTTCGACCTTGAACAGTCATTCGAGAGCCTGCCGGATAACATTCAGCAGGCCGTACTGTACGGCTCCGGCAAGGAGGAAATCGCCTTTCAATACATCAACGAACGCGGCAAGGCAACGCTGCGCGAGCACGCCTTCGAGGGCATCGTCAACAATCTGGAACGCCGTTACAAGGAAACAGACTCGCCCACCGTGCGCGAAGAACTGTCGAAATACCTGAATTCCTGCACCTGCACCGAATGCAAAGGGACGCGCTTGCGTCTGGAAGCGCGCCATGTGCGCGTGGCGGATAAAAACCTGTATGAGATCAGCGCGCTGCCATTACAGCAGGCTTTGTCTTTCTTTCAGGAATTAAAGCTGCAAGGCCAGAAGCAGGCCATAGCCGAAAAGATCGTGCATGAAATCGCTTCCCGACTGACCTTTCTGAATAACGTCGGGCTGAATTACCTGACGCTGGAACGCTCCGCCGAGACGCTGTCCGGCGGCGAGGCGCAGCGCATCCGCCTCGCCTCGCAGATCGGCTCCGGCCTGACCGGCGTGATGTATGTGCTGGACGAACCCTCTATCGGCCTGCACCAGCGCGACAATGACCGCCTGCTGACCACGCTGCACAGGCTGCGCGACATGGGCAACAGCGTAATCGTGGTGGAACACGACGAAGACGCCATCCGCCATGCCGACTATGTGGTGGACATGGGCCCGGGTGCTGGTGAACACGGCGGACTGGTGGTGGCGCAAGGCACGCCGGATGAAATCTGCCGGAATACGCAATCGCTCACCGGCGACTATCTGACCGGTCGTCTCCGCATTCCCATGCCGGAAAAACAACTAATTCCCGACCCCGAACGCATGCTGCGCATCGTCGCTGCCAGCGGCAACAATCTGAAAGATGTCACGCTGAACCTGCCGGTCGGCCTGCTGACTTGCGTAACCGGCGTGTCCGGCTCCGGCAAATCCACGCTGATTAACGACACACTGTATCCCGCCGTCTCGCGTCATTTGTATCGCAGCAACACCGAACCCGCCGCCCACGCCGAAATCAGCGGTCTGGAATTCTTCGACAAGGTGATCAATGTGGATCAAAGCCCGATTGGCCGCACGCCGCGCTCCAACCCCGCCACGTACACCGGCCTGTTCACGCCGATACGCGAGCTGTTCGCCGGTGTGCCGTCATCACGCGAACGCGGCTACGGGCCGGGACGCTTTTCATTCAACGTCAAGGGCGGACGTTGCGAATCCTGTCAGGGCGACGGTGTCATCAAGGTGGAGATGCACTTCATGCCGGACGTGTATGTCCCCTGCGACGTCTGTCACGGCCAGCGTTACAACCGCGAGACGCTGGAGATTCAGTACAAGGGCAGAAATATTCAGCAGATTTTGCAGATGACCGTCGAGCAGGCGCATGACTTTTTCAAGGCCGTGCCGCTTATCGCACGCAAGCTGCAAACCCTGCTGGATGTCGGCCTGGGTTACATCACGCTGGGGCAATCCGCCACCACCCTGTCGGGCGGCGAAGCGCAGCGCGTCAAACTGTCACTGGAGCTGTCCAAACGCGACACCGGACGGACGCTATACATCCTCGACGAGCCCACCACCGGACTGCACTTTCACGACATCGCCCAACTGCTCAAGGTGATCCACAAACTGCGCGATCAGGGCAACACGCTGGTAGTGATCGAACACAACCTGGACGTAATCAAGACCGCAGACTGGGTAATAGACCTGGGGCCGGAAGGCGGCGATGGTGGTGGACAGATTATTGCCGAAGGCTCGCCTCAGGCGATTGCCAATAATCCGCACAGCGTGACCGGGAAGTATTTGCGTTCCGTACTGGACAAATAGCCATGCAGATCAGCGATCACCTCGCCCTCCCTGACAGCGAAATCGAACTGAATGCGATACGCGCGCAGGGCGCTGGCGGTCAGAACGTCAACAAAGTCTCAACCGCGATCCACCTGCGTTTCGACATCAATGCCTCGTCGTTGCCGGAGGAGTACAAGGAAAAACTCAGGGCACTGGCCGACAGGCGCATTAGCAGTGAAGCCGTGATCATCATCAAGGCGCAGCGTTTTCGCAGCCAGGAGAAGAACCGCGAAGATGCACTTGACCGGCTCCGCGCGCTGATCATCAGCGCGGGATATTCGCCCAGAAAACGCATGCCGACCAAACCTACCCGGAGTTCAAAGAAAAAGCGCCTGGAAGGCAAATCCCGGCGCGGAGAGCTGAAAACATTACGCGGAAAGATCGGCGAATAGGCAATCGCTGCTGCCCGGATAGATCCCATACGCACGGGCTGCCCCATTACAACACAGTCTACGGCAGGTCTCTGGCGAGACGGAAGCCGTTGTTGTTGAATCTGGTATTCGCGCTGCGCTTATAACGGTTGGCTGAGCGTGGCGTATCGGCCTCATTGGACCACGAGCCGCCACGCAATACCCGCGCATCACAATGACCGCTGGTGTGACTCCGACCGTCACGCTGCGCATCGCTGTAGCGATTGTGGTAACAATCCTCGACCCATTCCCATACATTGCCGCTCATGTCATACAGGCCCCAGGCGTTGGGCTTTCTGGTGGCCACGGGATGAGGACTTTTGCCAATTTTCTTATCGCCATACCAGGCCAGGTCGTCCAGATGACTGCCTCCGCAATAACGCTGTGTTCCGCCCGCACGGCACGCATATTCCCATTCTGCTTCACTGGGCAAACGATAGTGTTTGCCGGATTGGGCGTTAAGCTTCACGATGAATTCCTGCACGTCATTCCAGCTGACATTTTCCACTGGACAATTGTCGCCGCATTTATTGAAAAACAGTTTTTCCGGCAGGCTGCCCATCACTGCTTTCCATTGCCCCTGTGTCACTTCTGTCTTGCCGATCTCAAATTCATGGCTGATGTTGACCTTAAGCACGGGTTTTTCATCGGCATCACCGTCAGAAGAACCCATCTCAAAGATACCCGGTGCAATACGTAGCATCGATTCTGCAAAAATATCAGTTTGCGCGACAACGGACATCGCCGCATCGTCAACAGTCTGGGGACGCGATGCGGCAGCAACTGATAATGAATCACCATCACGCCCCGCTGCGACCCAAACGATTGCAACACAGATCAACACGATGACGAACATACCCCGCCTGCGATTGCTCAGGCCTTGCGCCCATTTTTTTGCGCTTGCCCATGGAAAAACCGGCAGGGATTGCATCCATTTTTTCGGCTCGACCGATGCGGTCACCGTAACCAGCTCTGCGGATTCCAGTTCGACTTCATCCCTGCCCTGCGAGTACCGTTCCCTATGTTGCTGTTCCAGCCGACTTTTTTCATCCAACAGTTTTTTGAGTACGTTCTGTTTGCTTTGGTTTTTCTGCTGTTCGTTGGCCAATATCAGGGGGGGTAGTGCTTCATTGCGTCTTGATTTGAGCATCGGCTTCTGTATGCCCTGCTCTGCAACGCGTAAAATCCCCTCCCCTTGAGTCTGAGGTTTTTTGTCAGCAAACGGTATTATTTGCCTCTCCATCGCCTGCGACATCGACTTATTCAACAATTTGCTCATGTTATCTAGCGAGTCCATGTGCAAAAAGGCCAGCCTTAGCGCACCGCTATGGAACAAATCTGGCAGCGCGGTCGCACCCAGCGATTTAAATCTGGTTGAGTCTATGGAATACAGGTCGCCGAGCTGCACAGCCTCGTTATCGGACGCGGCCTGATTAAGCGGTATCAACAAATCAAGTTCAGCCAGTTGGCTGAGCATCAGCCCGGTACGCGCTATTTCCTTCTGGAAATCCTGTATAAATCGCAGTTCGTCATGCACACGCTGTTGCAGCGTGCCCTGATCATCGATCAGCAACTCACCGCTTACGGCATTGAGAGCGGGGCACGACTCATCCACACTCAGAATCTCTGCCTGGCTATCTTCCGCGATAACAAACGGATAGTGCTGCACACAAGCAGGAAGATAAGCGCCCGTCCATAGGCCGGCCGCATTGACAAACAGATTTTGACCATCCTGCACGCCGAGCAGGGCAACAAGGTGGAATTGCTGATCGGGTCCGCGAACAAATACGACAGGATATTCCTGAGTGGTTTGTGCGAGCTCCGTGCCTGCTATCGTAACCGTCGTGCAATTACGAACAAATCCGTAATTTACTTGTGACGCATCGAATCTTAAATTGCGATGCGAGTCCGGATTAAGCGCAACAACTTGTTTATAAAAGTCAGAATTGATCATTTGAAAACAGTAGCGTAATGCCAGCAGCGGCGGATTCATGCACGAAATGCAACTCTAAATACATACTAGGGGGCGCTGATTAATTCGTCTTTGTCGTTCCCGCGCATAAGTAGTGACGTTGCAATCGCATTTATGATTGCTTAGTCGATACTTAGTTGTTTCATCAGCAGGAACCCAGTCAAATAATGGCACTGGATTCCTGCATTTGCAGAGGATGACAAATAAATCCTCATCTCACTCAACCGCAGGCGACCGGCGCATCATATCAGTCAGTTTCGATGCTCGCGATATGCCAATTTATATAGTGGCAGGCACGCGCTATCAGGACGCGATTCCTTTTTCATCGAATAATCCTTCGAACAATATCGAACTGAGATAGCGTTCACCTGAATCAGGCAGAATCACGACAATGGTCTTGCCCGCATTCTCGGGACGGTTTGCCTGCCGGATTGCCGCCGCGACCGCCGCACCCGAGGAAATTCCAGACAGAATGCCTTCTTCACGCGCAAGACGAAGCGCGTACATAACCGCTTCCTCATTGCCGACTTGTTCGATCTCGTCAACCAGAGACAAATCAAGCGTATCCGGGACAAATCCGGCACCGATGCCCTGTATCTTGTGCGGGCCGGGTTTGAGTGTCTCTCCGGCACGATACTGCGTGAGAACTGGGCTGGCCGAGGGTTCGACTGCCACCGAGATAATGTCTTTGCCCTTTGTCTGTTTGATGTAACGCGTAACGCCTGTTATCGTGCCACCCGTGCCTACGCCCGATACCAGAATATCAATCTTGCCATCGGTATCATCCCAGATTTCAGGACCGGTGGTTTGTTCATGTATGGCCGGATTGGCCGGGTTTTTGAATTGATGCAGCAAAACGTATTTTTCAGGCTCGGAAGCCGCGATTTCCTCGGCTTTGGCGATGGCGCCATTCATGCCTTTGGCCCCTTCGGTGAGCACCAGCGTCGCACCGTAGGCCACAAGCAATTTACGCCGTTCTATGCTCATGGTTTCCGGCATAGTCAGGGTAAGCGGTATGCCACGCGCAGCGGCAACAAATGCCAGCGCAATACCGGTGTTGCCACTGGTGGGTTCCACAAGATGCTTGCCCGGCACGAGCAAACCACACCGGTCGGCATCTGCGACCATGGCAGCGCCGATGCGGCATTTAACCGAATAGGCGGGATTGCGTCCTTCAATCTTGGCAAGTATGGTAGCCGGTGCTCGATCCGTGATGCGATTGAGGCGCACCAGAGGGGTACGACCGATGGAAAGTGTATTGTCTTCGTACCAGTTTGACATGCTACCTCCTGAAGGATTTTAGGCTATTCACTATTGAGTCGGAAATTAAATAGTTAATTTGTCATTCCCGCGCAGGCGGGAATGACGCAGCCTCTTTGATTGGTTTAATGGCCTAATCACTAACGCAGCCGACAATTTACATTATCAGACGCAAAAAGACAAAAAAGCCGGAAAAATCCGGCTTTTTTGTCTAATACGCATAAATCAACAGCTCTTACTCGGCATCAACCACTTCGGCATCAGCCGGGCGGTCCATTAACTCTACCAGCGCCATCGGAGCATTGTCGCCCTGACGGAAACCGAATTTCAGAACACGCAGATAACCGCCATTACGTGTTGCGTAACGAGGACCGAGCTCGTCGAACAGCTTGACGACCATTTCACGGTCACGCAAACGGGCGAAAGCCAAACGACGATTTGCCAAACTTGGGTTCTTTCCCAGCGTCAGGATAGGCTCTGCAACGCGACGCAGTTCCTTAGCCTTGGGCAAGGTAGTCTTGATGACTTCGTGGCGCAGCAAAGACACTGTCATGTTGCGGAACATCGCCAGACGGTGACTGCTGGTACGATTCAGTTTTCTTAAACCTAAACGGTGACGCATAATTTGCCTCTCTTAACTTCTGTAATTCCACTGCGTAGAGTGGATATCTTTAATTGTCGCGCTGCTTAAGCAACAGCGACTGGCCAGTTTTCCAGCTTCATCCCCAGCGAGAGATTGTGCTCGGCAAGAACTTGCTTGATTTCATTCAATGACTTGCGACCCAGATTCGGGGTACGCAGCAAATCATTTTCAGTGTACTGAATCAAATCACCGATGTAATGGATGCTTTGTGCCTTCAGACAGTTTGAAGAACGCGGCGTCAGTTCAAGATCATCAACAGGGCGCAACAGGATAGGATCAACCTGCGGAACATGTTCTTTCTCTACAACTGGCTCAGTACCTTCCAGCGCGGCAAAAACCGAGAACTGGTCAACGAGAATGCGCGCTGCATTACGAATCGCCTGCTCAGGATCAATTGCACCGTTAGTTTCAATCGACATGATCAGCTTGTCCAGATCGGTGCGTTGTTCAACGCGTGCGCTCTCAACAGCATAACTGACACGGCTTACAGGGCTGAACGAAGCATCAAGCGCAATATGGCCCACTGAACGAGTTTCATTCGGCAATTGACGAGAGATCGCTGAAACATAACCACGACCTTGTTCGACCTTAATCTGCATGTCCAGCTTACCGCCAGCAGTCAGATGCGCAATCACATGATCAGGATTCAATACTTCAACATCCGCATTAACGCTGATATCGGCCGCAGTTACAACGCCGAGACCTTCCTTTTTAAGGGTCAGCACAACTTCGTTGATACCATGAAGGCGCAACACGACGCCCTTAAGATTCAGAAGAATATCGACCACATCTTCCTGCACGCCGTCGATAGTTGCGTATTCATGCAACACACCCGCCATCTTGACTTCAGTAGGCGCTGCACCTGCCATCGAAGACAGCAGAATACGACGTAAAGCATTACCTAGTGTATGGCCAAAACCACGCTCAAAAGGCTCCATGACCACTTTAGCCTGGGTCTCGGATACCTTTTGAACATCAATAATGCGAGGTTTCAAAAAATCATTGTTATACATAAGCTACTCCGCGTGGATTACTTGGAATACAACTCAACCACGAGATGCTCGTTGATGGTTGCAGGCAGTTCAGCACGTTGTGGGTTGGCTTTGAAAACGCCCTTGAATGCCTTGGTATCCATTTCGATCCATTCAGGGAAACCGCGTTGCTCAGCCGCTGCAATAGCCGCTTTGATACGCAATTGAGCCTTGGACTTTTCTGCCACTTCAACCACGTCACCAGGACGTACTTGATAGGAAGGAATGTTTACACGCTTGCCATTTACCAGCAGACCGTTGTGACGTACCACTTGACGCGCTTCGGCACGCGATGCGCCAAAACCCATGCGATAAGTCACATTGTCCAGACGGGATTCAAGCAATTGCAACAGCGACTCGCCGGTAATACCGCGTGAAGCAGCTGCCTTCTTGTAGACCAAACGGAACTGACGTTCCAGCACGCCATAGATACGACGAACTTTTTGCTTTTCAC
>JAURZN010000025.1 GCA_030653355.1 Gallionella sp.
GGGACTTGCAGGAGGTGTTGATGGAAGTCTGGACACGTACCAAGGTCACGGCCATGATGGTCACCCATGATGTGGACGAAGCGATTCTGCTTGCCGACCGCGTCGTGATGATGACCAACGGACCGAATGCCAGGGTGGGCAAGATACTGGAAATCAACCTGCCGCGTCCGCGCACACGCAAGATGTTGCTGGAACATCCGGATTATTATGATTTGCGTGAGCAGTTACTCACCTTCCTCGCCGAATGCGATCATGCCTGACGGAAAAAAACGCCCGTTCCCATGCGGGCGCGGAACCTATCTGCAAGCTGCAATCGCTCAACGTGCCGATCGCAAGCGAGCAACTGCCTTGTGTCGCGTCACTTGGTCGATAATATTGCGAAAATGATAATGAGCAGGATAAATGAAACGCCTTGCCAGAAAATGACAGGATTGCGTTCTAATAGCGGTGCTCGTGTTTTATTTAGAAAGTCCTTGTTCGGATGACGCAGGTCAAATATGAACTCGGACAGCTCTTCGTAACGCTTGTATGGATTTGGATGGACTGCCTTCCTTAGCGCCTCATCAATCCAGGCCGGGATCTCACGATCATCATCGAGTGCCGAGTCGTATCTTAGTTTTCTCTGAGCCGCTTTTGTTCTGGATTTTGCTACTTGAGTGCCATAGGGTAGTTTCCCTGTCAGCATTTGATAGCTAATCACCCCGAGGGAAAATATATCTGAACGCGATGACCCTGCTTCACCCAGAAAATATTCGGGTGCGGTATATTGCGCTGTGCCCAGTATGTTGTTTTGCGTCAGCTTGGTGGCAATTTCCGTAATGCCGGCCACGCGCGTCGAGCCAAAATCAATGATCTTCACCGTGCCCGTGTTATCGATCATGATGTTGTTGGGCCTCAGATCCTGATGCAGCATTTCCATCCGGTGAAAAGCGAGCAATCCCTTGGCAATTTGTTCAACTATGCCACGCACTGTTTCCACGTCGGGTTTCGGATGGTCAATCATCCACTGTGCCAATGTCTGGCCTTCGATAAATTCGGTGACGATGTAGAAATAGTTGCGTTTTCGGGTCTGCAAGCATGGCTTGAGTACATACGCACTGTTAATGCGCCGGGCGATCCATTCTTCCATCAAAAATCGCTCAAGGTAGGCAGGGTCGGCGCGGAGATCGATGGAGGGGGTTTTTATGATGACCTGAGTGTTGGTTTCGGTATCAATGGCCAGATAAACATGACTGCGACTACTGGCGTGCACCTCCCTGACGATTTGGTAGCCGTCAAAAATCGTTCTGGCATCCAAAATCGGCGGGAAGGGCAGCTCGGTTAATTTCTGATAAATCTCATTTTCATCCTGTTCGGGCAGCGCATCTATCCTGATGATCTGAGCGGTGAGGTTGTCCGTACTGCCATGTTCGTATGCTTCGCCTACGATTATTTTCGCCGCCGCATTCAGATCATTTTCATATTCATGGATCGTATTGATGATGAAATTTGCCCGGGCATATTCATAAACACCATCGGTCGCCAGCAAAAATATATCCCCCTTAGCTACCGGCAGCGCTTGATAATCGATTTCAAGCTGCGGATTAATGCCAAAAGCACGGCTCAACTGGCTTTCTTCAGGCGAAATCCAGTGTCGATGATCTGTGGTCAATTGCTCCAGGGTATCGTCGCGCAACCGATAGATGCGCGCATCGCCCACATGAAGAATATGCGCCGTTGTAGATTTGATAATCAGGGCGCTTAAGGTGCATACATAGCCCTTTTCCTTATCGTATCGGTGCTGACTCTGTTGCGTCTGTGAATGCAACCAGGAATTGGATGCCATCAATACGCGTTGTGCCGACTTCTTGACCGACCAGGCTTCCGAAGTGCAAAAATAATCCGCTAAAAAGCTTTTAACGGCCGTTTCGCTGGCAATTTGGCTTACCTTGCTACTGCTGATCCCGTCGGCCAGCGCAATGGCAATTCCCTTGGAGGTCAAAAGAGGCTCTTCAGGCGTATAAATGCCGTGAAAATCCTGATTGATTTCCTTGCGCCCTTTGTCAGAGTGTTGCCCGATAGATACTTTTAATTGAGTAGACATTTTTTATACGGAAGGCATCTTAGCCATACGTCAGGAATGATCAGTAACTCTTGTAAGGAAGGAATTTGCCGCTCATCACGATTTTAACCCGATCACCTTTTGGGTCAGCTTCGCGCTGAATATCCATATTGAAATCGATGGCGCTCATAATGCCGTCACCGAATTCTTCGTGGATCAGGGCTTTAAAGGTCGTGCCATAGACATTGATCAGTTCGTAGAAACGGTAGATCAGCGGGTCGGTCGGCACCGAGCTGGGCAGCGAGCCCTTGTAGGGAACAACTTGCAGTTGAATAATCGCTTCGGCGGGCAAATCCAGCAATGCACCAATATTGGCGGCTTGTTGTGCAGTGAGCGTCATCTGTCCCAGCAGTGCCGCTGTCGTCCATTCCTTGCTCATCCCTATGCTTTTTGCCAGTTCGGGCCAGGTCAGCTTCTTGCTCAACTTCTGCGTGATGATAAGTTCGGTAACTTCGTTGCGTGTCATGGTTTTTCCTTTGCAGATTTAATTCTGCCTCAGAGCCTCTGACCCTGACAGGACTGAGGCTCTGAGGCTTAACGACGCTTAACGACGCTTAACTAAAAGAACGCTTGGGTGCGGTTCTGATGTGCGTGGTATACAAAGTCAAGCCGGTAAATGCCAGGCCGCCTACCAGATTCCCCAGAACGGTAGGAATCTCATTCCAGATGAGGTAATCCATCACGGAGAAATTGCCACCGAGAATCAAGGCCGACGGGAACAGGAACATGTTCTCAACGGAATGCTCGAAGGTCATCGCAAAGAACAGCATGATGGGCATCCAC
>JAURZN010000031.1 GCA_030653355.1 Gallionella sp.
GAAATCATCCCGCCGTTATACAAGGGGATTTGCAATTCCAGCCGCGAATTGTAGTTGTTCACTGCGCCGGGATAATTCAGATTGGTGGGTGCAACAGAGAGCGCTCCGCGCGCGGCAGGATTAAATTGACCTGCGCCAAAATCGTTGAATGTCGCGTTGCGCTGTGAGAGCTTGAGCCCGAACGCATTTAACGCGTCATTGGTACGCGTCGCCGTCACGGAGGCCGTCAGCTTGGGCCAACGTTGACCACGCGCCTGACCCAATGCCGCTTCCGCCTGCGCAAGTTGAGACTGGCTCGCCAGAATATCGGGATTCTGATTGAGTGCGATGCTGACGCATTGTTGCAAATCCGCGCCCTGGGCAGCACCCATCGTTCCCCACAAAAACGCCGCGCCCGCCAACCTGATCCATTGCGTCATATTCAACAAAGCCATCCTTCACCTCCATTCGTAGTCCAATTCGCAACTTAACGAATTACTCGGTCATTATATTAGCTTTCCCTAATATTGCAATACATCATTTATTTCTGCTAGTTACCCGGCCTCACGCGGATGACGTGGGAAGCCCCGTTATTACTGAGCAAATTCCAGATTCGCCGTGCGGTTCAGCAGCGTGGCAACCATCTCGGCGGCGGGAACATGTTCGTAAATAACACGATAAACGGCATCGCTGATTGGCATATCCACACCCAGACGTTGCGCAAGCTGGTGCACTTCACGTACGGCATACACCCCTTCGGCGACATGCCCAAGCTGTAGCAGAATCTCGTCCAGCCCTTGCTGTTGCGCCAGCAGCAAGCCTACCCGCCTGTTACGTGACAAGTCGCCGGTGCAAGTCAGAATCAGATCGCCCGCACCCGACAAGCCGCCCAGCGTTTCCTGATGCCCGCCCAGCTTCAAACCTAGCCGGGTGATTTCTGCCAGGCCGCGCGTAATCAAGGCGGCGCGTGCGTTATTGCCCAGCTTCATGCCATCGCAGACGCCGGCGGCGATTGCCATCACATTCTTGACTGCGCCACCGACTTCTACGCCGACGACATCGTGACTGGCATACACCCGCAAACGGGAATGATGCAGCGCGTGCGCAATACGCTGCGCAAATGCATCATCCGTGGCCGCCAACACCAGGGCGGTAGGCAGGCCCTGCGCCACTTCCAAAGCAAAGCTGGGTCCGGATAACACACCACACTGTAGCCCGGGCGGCAGCACCTGCCCGGCAATCTGATGCGGCAGCAACGAGGTTCCCGCCTCGAATCCCTTGCATAACCACACCACGCCACATGCGGATACACAAAGCCCTGATTGAACGATGGCTTGCAAGGTGCTGCGAAAAGCCGCCGTGGGTACGGCGACGATCAGCAAGTCGGCCCCCAGCAATGCAGCGGAAAAATCTTCGTTCAGGAGCAGATTGTCAGGCAATGTCACGTTTGGCAAATAGCGCTGATTGCAGCGCTGGGCGCGCATTGTCGCAAGCTGTTCGGCATCGCGCGCCCACAAGGTAACGCGATGCCGTGCAGCCAGGCTGACGGCTAAAGCTGTTCCCCAGGCACCTGCACCGATAATGGTAATGTTCATCATTTACTTGAAAGTGGTAAGTGGAAAATCACTGCACTGCTTTGCGCTCTATCCTGCACGCAACAACTTGCGGCTTAGTCAGTTGCGCGATGAACCAATGATGACATAACGGATGGCTCGTCATAGTCAGAATTGAGTCGTCTACAAGCCTTCATTCAGAAACCAAGAGCGCATTGCGCGATTATGTCTGGCGGGGAGACCCATGCAGCACTGCGGCCCCGATGTTATTTATTCGCCCCACACCTCGGTGCTGCGCACAAAGCCCGCCTCCCCCTCCTTGTGGCGCACATTTATCCAACCCGTGCCCGTGGCACCCAGCGACTCCAACGCCACCTGCTGACGCGCCTGAAACAGGCGTGGCGCACCAAAATCGGGTGCCGAGCGCACATCAAGCAGCGGTATCACTGCAAAAACATATTTCTTGTTGCCCAGCACGCGTTTTTCCAGCCAGTACAACGCACCAGAACGGTCTCGCACCTTAACCCATGCATCCAAAGCGACAACCTGCTCAAAGGGCATGTAACGATTCACCACGAATAATTTTTTAGCCTTGAGCGAAGGCGCATCGTAGAGAATCGCGCTGCTTTCCCCGACTGAGACATAATCCACCGCATGCGCCGCCACGGCACCAAACAGCGTGCACAGTACGACAAGATGCGACAGATTTAATAGCCTCATCAGTGGGTAGTCACCTTGGCCGCCTCAGCCTGTTGCGCCTGCTGTTGCTGATACAGCACCTCAAAATTGATCGGATTCAACATCACGGGCGCAAAACCAGCGCGCACAGCCACATCGGATACGACTTCGCGCAGATAAGGGAACAAAATATTCGGGCACATCACCGCCAGAACCGGCTCCATTTCAGCATCTGGCAAGTTGCGCAAAGTGAAAATTCCAGCCTCTTTGGCTTCGATCAGAAACATCACTTTCTCGCCCAGCTTGGCCGTAACGGTTGCCGTCACAGTCACTTCATACACGCCATCGTCAATGGATTCTGCTGAAGTATGCAGTTGCACGTCTATTTGCGGATTCTCGCGTTCCAGAAATATCTGGGGAGCGTGCGGGATTTCCAGCGACAAATCCTTCACATAGATTTTGTCCATATTGAACATGGGTTGGGTATTTTCCTGCGCTGCTTCGGTCATGTTTTATCCTCGTTAAAAATTATTCAAGCAATAGTGCTGTTAATTCACCGGCCTGATCCAATTCAGCCAAATCATCATAGCCGCCGACGTGATGCTCATTGATAAATATTTGCGGCACTGTACGCCGCCCGGTTTTCTCCACCATGGCGATGCGCAATTCAGGCTGCAAATCTACCCGTATCTTTTCGATTTCAGTGACCCCTCTGCGCTGCAACAACTGCTCCGCGCGGATGCAGTAGGGGCATACTTCGGTGGTGTACATGGTTATTTTAGCCATTATTTTTGTACCGGCAGATTGGCTTTTTGCCATGCCATCATGCCACCCGTCAGATTATAAGCCTGCGTAAAGCCCTGCTTGGACAGATTTACACAAGCCGAACCCGAACGGTTGCTGCTCCGGCAAACCACCACGATAGGCTTATCCTTGTATTTTTCCAACTCACCGATACGCTCCTTGAGCTTGCCGAGCGGGATCAGATGCGCGTTCAACAGATGCCCGGCTTTGTACTCTTCCGGCTCACGCACATCCAGCACGAAAGCATCCTTGTGATTAATGAGCTGCAAGGCGGCATTGGCGTCAACGTCCTTGATACCGCGAACGCGATTGCCAAACATGGACCACACAAGCATTGCACTGCTCATCAGTGCAATGGAAATGGGTAATAGATTTTCAATTATGAACTGCACGTAGGTACTCCTGTTCTTTCTGGAGGGCGAATTCTAGCAGAGCAGAAAAATGTTCGGGGTCTTTCTCGGCCAACTTGACTAACTGTTCGCGTTTTTCTGCATCCCCCGGGTAAGACCAGACAGCCCGTTCCCATACCCGTTGCGCCTGCGCCTGCTGACCATTTTGCGCCAATAAAAGGGCTTGACGGTAAACGACCGATGCAACCGGCATAAAGCGCATTACCCTCTCGTTCATCACCAGTTTTTGCTTGAGACGATCCTTATTTACTTCATGGTAAGAGCTCATGAACAGTTCTCCATAGGGCGACAGCAACAGGCCACGGCGTACCGCAAGCAGCCCGCTGCGTATCTGCTGCACTTCTGCAGCTGCAGTCGCAGACGCCGGGCGTATCGCCAGCGTGTCTTTCAGTTGCTGATAACCGCTGCGCAACTGTAGCAGCGAGAACAAACCCAGCAATAACATGACCGCCAGCGATGCGCGTGCCGCGCCACACCACGCCAGCCGGTAACGCGTTTCGTCCAGCGCGCCCAGCAAAACCGCTGCGACAGCCACGAAGTAGGCATACCACAGGGGATATTCGAGCAGGCTGTGTATGGCCAGCACGCCCAACACGGCATGCCCCCACCAGTGCGTGGCAGTCAACGACACGCGACGCAAGCCATTAAGCCATACCCCCAGCGCGGCGAACAACGCCAACAGCCCGACGATGCCCGCTTCCGCAGCCAATTGAAAAATCAGGTTATGCGCGTTGTTGTACAAGCCGGTGAGATGCGTGCGCTGCAGCAACGGCCCCAGTTGAAAATGCTGCCAGGCAAATTGGCCAAACCCTGCGCCCAGCCACGGCGACTGTTTAAACATCAGCCACGCCTCATGCCACAAATACAGGCGAATACCGCCTGACGCGGCATCACCGAACATGCGCTGCATAATATTGTAGTTATTGCCCGCACCTTGCATGAAGGGCAGTTGCACCAAGCCATGCATCGCGGCGAAGCCCGCCAGCAGCAGCAAAGCGTAGCGGAACAACGTGCGCAGCTCAGGCCTGCCCCGCCCCGCCCATGCGGCCAGCGCGGCCATCATTAGCAGATACAACCAGCCACTGCGCGAACCGCTGAGCGTCATCACCAGCAACAAGGGCGCAGCCAGCAGCACCACATAAGCCGCGTGTAATTTTCGCTGCTGGAACAACAATCCCAGCGAAATCAGACCCAAGGCAATGTAATTGGCAAAATGATTGGGCTGCGCCAGATTGCCGTACACGCCGGTGGACACCTTCACCACCACCATCTGATCCAGCAGCGTATGCCAGCGATAGTGCTGCAACACGCCAATTAACGCACTCAATTCCGCGCCTGCCAGCAAACAAATCGCCAGCACCATAGCGACTTTGTCGACACCCAGACAATCACGCAGTCTGGCACCGAGCATCATCAGCAATGCGGCGAACAACAGATACAGTATGTAGAGCAATCCCTGCCCGACGTAGGCCGTCATACCCATGGCCATTTGCAGCAATACCACGGCGATCAGTGCGACGGGCAGTTGCACAATGCGCGGAATTCCTGCCTGCCCCCGGCCATCGCGAGCCAGCAGCAGCGTGAGAGCCAGCACACCTAGCAGTGCGCTCCACCACTCCTGATCAAATGTGGTCAGCGGATAGCGATGACGAAAATGCAAAAACGGGAAAACCCACATCAGCCCGACCAAAGCCAGACTCATGTGGGTTAATTTGATCCGTTGCAGCTTGTCAATCAACGATTAACTCGCGCAGCGTGCAAACACGTTAGCAGGAACCGCCCTTGACTCCGAGTTTTGCGAGAATGTTATTCAAAGGGCAAAATTTGGTAAAGCCGCTCTGAAACAAATTCAATCCGACAAAGGTGGTAAGAAACAGAAAGTAATCGCTCACGAACAACGGGCTAGCTGCCGCGCCCAGCGCAAGTGACAACAAGATAAAACTACCGGCTACGATGTGTACGATACGGTCTGCGGTAATAATTTAAAGCTCCTGATTATCAATTTGAGAATGTATTTTGTGCCATGCGGCGCAAACGGGGTTACACGGCAAAATAAAGCCGGTCAGAAGCATCACTCAAGCTCGAATTTCTCGCCTGTTTTTGCAATCTTCATTTATAATGATACGCTAATATTCTATACAAATCAATGACTACACCGAGCAAAAAACATCACGCATCATGCTGACGAGCTTGAGCGTGCGCAAATCGCCAATACGGTAGTACACCTTATTCGCATCCTTGCGGGTGGCCAGCACACCTTTGTCTCTTAAAATCGCCAAATGCTGTGAAATATTGCTCTGCGAAGTGCCGACTTGTTCGACAATATCCTGCACGCTGACTTCCTGATCACCCAACACACATAAAATCTTCAACCTCAACGGATGCGCAATGGCCTTGATCGCCTGCGATGCCTGCTGGATATCTTCTTCCTTGTCTATTAATCTGCTCGTCATGCTTTCTCCTTATAACAACCGTGCGCCTTACCCAGGCCAATTCGGTTAAAATACACCGTTCTTAAATTAACAATAGCTTATATCTTACCTCAATGAATGCTACTCCTGTCTTGCTGCTTATTATGGACGGCTTCGGCTACCGCGAAGAAACCGATTCCAATGCCATTTTAGCTGCACATAAACCCAATTGGGACGCGCTCTGGCGTGACTATCCGCACACCCTGATCAACGCCTCGGAAAAATTTGTCGGCTTGCCGGAACATCAAATGGGCAACTCCGAAGTGGGACATCTCAACATCGGTGCCGGTCGCGTGGTCTATCAGGATTTGAGCCGCGTCGATGTGGACATCGAAGAGGGCAGTTTCTTTGACAATCCGGCTTTACGCGCACCCATCGAAATCGCCAAGCAGAATAATAGCGCCCTTCACATTATGGGCCTGCTCTCTGACGGCGGCGTACACAGCCACGAAAACCACATCTTCGCCATGCTGGAAATGGCGGCGCGCAACGGTTTGAAAAAAGTTTATCTGCACGCTTTCCTCGATGGCCGCGACACGCCGCCCAGAAGCGCAGCACGCTCCCTGAACGCCTTACAGCAAAAATGCACCGCGCTGGGCGTAGGTCAAATTGCCAGTCTGGTAGGTCGTTTTTATGCGATGGACAGAGACAATCGCTGGGAGCGTGTGCAGCCAGCTTATGAACTGCTGACACAAGGGAGTGCCGACTATGCGGCCAGCGATGCCCTGACCGCGCTGGAGGCCGCTTATGCGCGTGGCGAATCCGATGAATTCGTCAAGCCCACTTGCATTAAATCCGGTGACGAACCCGCCATTGCCATGCAGGACGGCGATGCGGTGGTCTTCATGAATTTCCGTGCCGATCGCGCCCGTGAAATAACACGCGCCTTGACCGACGAAAAGTTCAACGATTTCAGTCGCGCATACCGACCTCAGTTTGCCAGCTTCGTCACGCTCAGCAACTACGGCGCCGAATTCACCCTGCCCTGCGCCTATTCACCGGTAGCCATACACAACGATATCGGCGAGTACGTCTCCAATCTGGGACTGAAACAGCTGCGCATCGCGGAAACAGAAAAATATGCGCACGTCACCTACTTCTTCAGTGGCGGCAAAGAGCAACCCTACCCCGGCGAAGACCGCATTCTGGTACCTTCACCTAAAGTTGCCACCTACGACATGCAACCTGAAATGAGCGCCTTCACTGTGACCGAGCAGCTGGAAGCCGCCATTTTGTCCCGGAAATATGCGCTCATAGTCTGCAATTACGCCAATGGTGATATGGTAGGCCACAGCGGCAACATGGCAGCCGCCATAAAAGCCATCGAAACGCTGGATGTATGCATAGGCCGTGTGGTTAAAGCCATGCAATCCATAGGTGGAGAGGTCATCCTCACGGCCGATCACGGCAATGCCGAACAGATGCAGGACAACATCACGCAACAGGCACACACCGCGCATACACTCAATCCGGTGCCCTTCCTGTATGTTGGACGCCCCGCCCAACTTGCCGACACGGGCTCATTGCGCGACATTGCGCCCAGCTTGCTGTGCATGATGGGTCTGCCACAACCTGAGGAAATGACGGGGCACAGTCTGATCCGCTTAAAGTGAATTTTTTCAAACCCTTTCTATTACTGGTATTGTGCAGCCTGATGCTGGCAGGCCGGGCTGCGGCCAGCCAGCAGGAAGAACTTGAGAATTTGCGTCGTCATATCGCCGCAATGCAAAGTGAAATCGAAAAGACACGCGAATCAAAGTCCGAAGCGGCTGACGCGCTGCGCGCATCCGAGCGGGCGATTAGCGACAGCAATCGCAAACTGGCCCAGCTGTCAGCGCAACAACATGAAGCCAGTTTCAAACTGCACGCGCTGCAAGAGCAACAACAACAATTAAATCTGGATTTATCTCGTCAACAGACTTTGCTGTCCAAGTTGCTGTACCAGCAATATCTGGGCGGCAAACATGAATATCTTAAGCTCATGCTGGACAATCAGGATCCGAACAAAGTGGCGCGCGACGTACAATATTTTCAATATATCGCCCGCAACCGTGCCGTCTGGCTTGAGAGCTTACGTCGCAATCTCAGCGAGCTGAACGAGATTAGCCTGGAAGTGCAGTCACAAAACAGCACGCTGGAGAAATTACGCGCAGAGCAGGCACAACAAAAGACACAACTACAACAGGACCAACTGGAGCGCAAACGGGTATTGGGCCAGTTTTCCAAGCAACTCACCCAGCAACGACGCGAAATCAAGCACCTGCAACGTGACGAAAACCGGCTGGTAAAACTGGTCGAAAAAATCTCCGAAATGCTCGCGCAACCCAAAAAGAAATCCTTATTCCGTAACGACAACCTGCCTGACAATCGTTTTGACGGCGAACCGTTTTTCCAGCTTCAAGGCAAACTGACTCTGCCGGTAAAAGGTGACATTACCAACCAATTCGGCACAAAACGGCCAGACAGCACAGTCATATGGAAAGGTTTATTCATCAGGACGAGCAGTGGTCAGACCGTAAAATGCGTAGCTGCAGGGCGTGTAGTCTTCGCAGACTGGTTGCGCGGATTTGGCAATCTGCTCATCGTTGATCACGGCAACGCATACATGAGCCTGTACGGTAATAATGAAACATTGTACAAACAAGTGGGTGATGAATTGCGCGGCGGGGATACCATCGCCAGCGTCGGCAACAGCGGCGGCAATATTGATTCCGGTTTATACTTTGAACTGCGCCACAAGAGTAAACCGCTTGACCCACTGAAATGGTTGGCTAAAAAATAACTAGGAATTACTATGCGTCGTCTGGAAAAAGCAGGTCTGATAGGTTTAGGTTTGGTGGCTGGCATTTCGCTCAGCCTGCATTTCTCCGCATTGGCCGACAAGGAAACGCTTGTCACGCCCTTGCCTATAGAGGAATTGCGCGCTTTTACAGAAGTTTTCGGCCATATCAAGAGCAATTATGTTGAGCCTGTCTCTGACAAAAAACTCTTTACCGAAGCGATCAACGGCATGCTAAACGGCTTGGACCCTCATTCATCCTACCTTGATGCGGATGCCTTCAAAGACTTGCAGGTGGGCACTCAGGGCGAATTTGGCGGGCTGGGCATAGAAGTCGGCATGGAAGATGGTTTGGTAAAGGTTATTTCACCGATTGAAGATACGCCGGCCTATCAGGCGGGCATCAAGAGCGGTGACCTGATTCTTAAACTGGATGACTCGCTGGTCAAGGGCATGACCCTGAACGACGCTGTCAAACGCATGCGCGGCAAGCCTGGCAGCAAAATAGTCTTAACTATCCTGCGCAAAAACGAAAACAAACCATTCATAATTACAGTGGTGCGTGCCGTCATCAAGGTGCAGAGCGTAAAATCAAAACTGATTGAACCCGGTTACGGTTTTGTCCGTGTCACGCAATTTCAGGAACATACCGGCGAAAATCTGGCAACAGCACTCGAAAAGCTGGTTAAAGACAATAAATCCGACCTGAAGGGCATGGTGCTCGATTTGCGCAATGACCCGGGCGGCTTGCTTGATGGCGCTGTTGCCGTGTCTGCTGCTTTTCTGGCCAAGGACGCCCTCGTCGTCTATACCGAGGGCCGGAGCGAAGAGACAAAAATGCGTCTGACTGCCACCCCGGAATTTTATTTACGCGGCAATGGCAAGAATGACTACATTCAAAATATACCGGCATCAATCAAAAGCGTCCCCCTGGTAGTGCTGGTGAATGGCGGTTCAGCATCCGCATCTGAAATTGTCGCTGGTGCCTTGCAGGATCACAAGCGCGCAGTCATCATGGGTACGCAAACATTCGGCAAAGGCTCGGTACAAACTGTTCTGCCGCTTGGCAACAACACAGCCATCAAGCTCACTACGGCGCGTTATTACACCCCGGGAGGACGCTCAATTCAGGCTAAAGGTATCGTGCCGGACATTCTGGTTGAAGATCCCTCTACAGCCGGGGCAGATAACACCTTCAGGCTGCGCGAAGCTGATCTGGAAAAGCACTTGATTAACGACAAACAACCTGAAGAGAAAACCAGTTCAGTGACCAAGCCTGAAGTTGCGCCCAAGAGCAACGGCGATAACGATAAGCTAACACCGGTAGAATTCGGCACCAAAAATGACTATCAGCTTAATCAGGCGCTTAACCTGCTCAAGGGCATGCAAATATTACATGGCAAGTAAGCCCTAGCCTATCCAGGAGAATGACATGATCAATCCCTTCGATTTGGAAAAAAAGCGCGAACTGCTGTTTGAGGCAGAGCCTGCCGATCAGCTTAGTCACGCATTGGAGATATTGAGCGGCCTTCCCAATTTAAGCGCTGCGCGCGCGGACCGTGCCCATACGCTTGAAATCCGCTATAACCTGCGCGACTACACACTGGAAGCGCTGGAGCATGCGCTGGAACAAGAAGGTTTTCGTCTTGATCACAGTTTTTTGCATAATGTGGGACGCAATGTCATTTATTACTGTGAAGATACCACGCGTCACAACATGGAAATTCCTGACCATGTGACTAAGAAGAATGAAAAAGGGATTTTTATTGAGAAGCATGGACATTCACATAAAGAGCACGCCGGCATACCACCCGATTTACGTGAATACGAATAATTCTGCTTTTCAATATTTTACATGAACGACTCTCAACTCCAGCGCTACGGGCGTCATATCCTGCTTGCAGAGATTGGCATTGAAGGACAGCAGCGTTTACTGGATTCCAATGCATTAATAATTGGTCTTGGCGGCCTGGGCTCACCGGCCGCACTCTATTTAGCGGCGAGCGGCGTCGGCCAACTGACCCTGTGCGATCATGACCATGTGGATTTAAGTAATTTGCAACGCCAAATCGCGCATCGCACCTCCACGCTTGGGCAGCCCAAGGTGAATTCAGCCGTGGCAGCCATCCATGACATCAATCCCGAAGTCAGCTGTGTCATTCATTTCTCGCGCGCCGACGCAACCCAGCTTGATACGCTTATTGCTCATGCCGATGTGGTACTCGATTGCAGCGACAACTTCGCCACACGCTACGCCATCAACCGCGCTTGCCTGACGCACCGCAAACCCCTGGTATCCGGCGCGGCCATCCTTTTTTCAGGGCAGGCCAGCGTGTTTGATTTTCGCCACGCGGAATCTGCCTGTTACAACTGTTTGTTTCCGGAAGATAGCGCATCCGAGGAGTTGCGTTGTGCCACCACAGGCATCTTCGCGCCGTTGACTGGCATCGTAGGCAGCATACAAGCCGCTGAAGCGCTCAAGCTGCTGGCAGGCATCAATTCCGGCTTAAGCGGCAAGCTGCTATCGATAAATGCGCTCGACATGAACATCAAGCAGAGCACGCTATTAAAAGACCCGCTCTGCACGAGCTGCAACAAAAAATAACGTTCGCCTCTCCGGCGTTTCCCACAAAAGCAAAAAACCCCACCGTTACCGGAGGGGCTTTTTGTTGTAAGGAGTCTGACGATGACCTACTTTCACATGGGTAATCCACACTATCATTGGCGCGGAGTCGTTTCACTGTCCTGTTCGGGATGGGAAGGAGTGGGACCAACTCGCTATG
>JAURZN010000143.1 GCA_030653355.1 Gallionella sp.
GATGCGCCTGGGCTGGAAAGTGTTTATCCCTATAACGATAGTCTGGGTTGTGGTAGTGGGTGGCTGGATGCAAACCCCTTATTGGCTGTGGTAGGGACGCGATGACTCACGCTCGCACGAGGATATAAAATGGAAAAAATAAAAGAATTCTTTAAGACGTTTCTGCTTTTTGAATTGCTCAAGGGGATGGCGCTAACCGGACGATATATGTTCGCACGCAAGATTACCGTGCAATTTCCGGAAGAGAAAACACCGCAGAGCTTCCGTTTTCGAGGTTTGCATGCGCAACGTCGCTATGCAAACGGCGAAGAGCGTTGCATAGGATGCAAATTGTGCGAAGCCGTCTGTCCGGCGCTGGCGATCAAAATCGCAGTGGCCGAACGCGAAGACGGCACACGCCGTACCACGCAATACGATATCGATCTGACCAAATGCATCTTCTGTGGTTTTTGCGAGGAATCCTGTCCGGTGGATGCGATTGTAGAAACGAGAATTTTTGAGTATCACGGCGAAAGTCGCGGTGATCTGTATTACACCAAGCCCATGCTGCTGGCGGTAGGCGACAAGCACGAAGCGCAAATCGCCAAAGACCGTGCAGCAGACAGTAAATACAGGTAAGTGGTGAGTAGAGAGTCGGGAGTAGTAAGTGCTGAGTCGGTTTTTCCACTTGCCACTTACCACTTACAACTTACAGATTTAATGGGGATGAATTTATGAGTTTCTTCGATGTGGTGTTTTATCTGTTTGCGTCCATTACCGTCATGGCGGGCATGGGGGTGGTCGTGGCACGCAATCCCGTTCATGCGGCACTCTTTCTGGTGCTGGCCTTTTGTAGCGCGGCAGGCATCTGGATGCTGCTCGAAGCCGAGTTTCTGGCCATCACGCTGGTGCTGGTTTACGTCGGCGCGGTGATGGTGTTGTTCCTGTTTGTGGTGATGATGCTGGATATCAACCTGGTGAAGTTGCGCGAAGGTTTTTGGCGCTGGTTCCCGTTTGGTGCCTTGCTGGCCGGCTTGATGGTGTTCGAGATGATCTGGGTGTTGGGTTCGCGTCAGGTGGCGGATGTTTCCACTACCGTGGTGCGTGCCGCCGATTACAGCAATACCAAGGAACTGGGTCGTCTGATTTACACCGACTATGTTTATCCGTTTGAGATCGCGGCCGTGATTCTGCTGGTGGCGATGGTGGCGGCAATTGCCCTCACGCTGCGCCGTCGTCCGGGCGTCAAGTCGCAAAATATTGCCGAACAGGTAAAAGCCAAGAAGGCGGATCGCCTGCGTATCGTGAGCATGCCGTCGGAACCTCGAAATCAGTAAGTAGCAAGTGGTAAGTAGCGAGTAGGGATGGGCGAGCAGGAGGTGGAGAGTTCCACTGACCACTCACCACTGACCATTCACCACTTATCAATTAAATCAGGGAGCGAAAGTTAAAATGGTAACTCTTTCACATTATCTGGTGTTTAGCGCGGTGCTGTTTGCCATCAGCGTGCTGGGCATTTTTCTGAATCGTAAAAATGTGATCATTTTGTTGATGTGCATAGAGTTGATGTTGCTGGCAGTGAATACCAATTTCGTCGCATTCTCACATTATCTTAACGATACCTCCGGTCAGATTTTTGTTTTCTTCATACTTACCGTGGCGGCGGCTGAGGCTGCAATCGGCCTTGCGATTCTGGTGGTGCTGTTCCGCAATTTGCGCACCATTAACGTTGACGATCTTGGCGGTTTGAAAGGCTGATGTGATGGATATTCAAACTTATTACCTGTTAGTACCGCTGGCCCCTTTGTTCGGCGCCATTGTGGCGGGATTGTTCGGCAAATTGCTGGGCCGTACCCTGACCCATCGCATTACCATTGCGCTGGTTGGCGTTTCCTTGTTCGCCTCGATACAGGTGTTTCTGGATGTTATGGCCGGTCATACCTTCAACGGCACGGTCTATACCTGGCTGACGACAGGGGATACCAGTTTTCATGTCGGATTTTTGATTGATGAACTGACCGTTACCATGATGCTGGTGGTGACCAGCGTCTCCCTGATGGTGCATATCTACACCATAGGCTATATGTCTGAAGATGCCGGTTATCAGCGTTTCTTCAGCTACATCTCCCTGTTTACCTTCTCTATGCTGATGCTGGTGATGGCAAATAATTTCATGCAATTGTTCTTCGGCTGGGAGGCGGTAGGTCTGGTTTCCTATCTGTTGATCGGTTTCTGGTATGACCGCCCTACGGCGATTTATGCCAATCTGAAAGCCTTTCTGGTTAACCGCGTCGGCGATTTCGGTTTCCTGCTGGGCATAGGGCTGGTGCTGATGGTGTTCGGTACGCTGGATTATGCCGCCGTGTTTGCCACTGCTGCGAGTCACGCGGATGATCTGGCGCCGATTGCTGGCATGTCGGTTAACTTGTTGACCGCCATCTGCATCCTGCTGTTTATCGGCGCGATGGGTAAGAGCGCGCAATTTCCGCTGCATGTCTGGCTGCCGGATTCCATGGAAGGCCCGACGCCGATCTCCGCGTTGATTCATGCGGCCACCATGGTGACTGCCGGTATCTTCATGGTAGCGCGCATGTCGCCCTTGTTTGAATTGTCGGATACGGCGCTGTCCTTTGTCATGGTGACAGGTGCGATTACCGCGCTTTTCATGGGCTTCCTCGGCATCATCCAGAACGACATCAAGCGCGTGATTGCCTACTCTACCCTGTCGCAACTGGGTTACATGTTCGTCGCATTGGGTGCTTCGGCCTATTCGGTGGGTATCTTCCACCTGATGACGCATGCGTTTTTCAAAGCCTTACTGTTCCTGGCCGCCGGTAGCGTGATTATCGCCATGCACCATGATCAGGATCTCCGCAACATGGGTGGCTTGCGCAAGTACATGCCGATCACCTGGATTACCTTCTTGATCGGCACGCTGGCGCTGATCGGTACACCGTTCTTCTCCGGCTTCTATTCCAAGGACAGCATCATCGAGGCGGTTGGCCTGTCTCACCTGGCTGGTTCCGGCTTTGCCTATTTTGCGGTGGTAGCGGGTGTGTTTGTCACCGCGTTCTATTCCTTCCGCCTGTATTTCCTGGTCTTCCACGGCAAGGAACGCTTTGGTAAAGCGCATCATCATGCTCACGACCACGATCATCATCACGGCCTGGCGCCCGGCCAGAAGCCGCATGAAACTCCCTGGGTGGTGTGGTTGCCTCTGGTGCTGCTGGCAATTCCGTCGGCGATGATAGGTTATATCGCTATCGAGCCTATGCTGTTCGGCGACTATTTCAAGGCTTCCATCTATATCGCCGAGCATCACGAGGCGATGCGCGAGTTGCGTGAAGAATTTCATGGTCCGTTTGCCATGGTATTGCATTCACTATCCAGCCTGCCGCTGTGGCTGGCGATTGCCGGTGTAGCCAGCGCAGCGTTTTTCTATCTCAAGCGCCCCGATATTCCTGCTGCAATACAAAAGCGCTTTCAGTGGCTGTATATCCTGCTGGACAACAAGTATTACTTCGACCGTTTCAACGACTGGTTCTTTGCCGGAGGTGCGCGTGGCCTGAGCAGCTTCCTGTCGAAGTTCGCAGACAAGTTTCTGATTGATGGATTGATGGTGAATGGTACGGCGGGTATGGTGGGCAAGTTATCCGGCGTGGTACGGAAATTCCAGACGGGCTATATCTATCATTACGCATTTACCATGATAGTGGGCGTGTTCATCTTGTTGACTATACGAAACTGGTTTTAATCGTAGTGACTGATGAGTGGTAGGTAGTGAGTTCGTTACTACACTTGACTACTGTCCGCTTACTACTTTCTGCTTCATGATTAAAGGATACACAGCATGATTTTTGGATTACCTGTTATTAGCATTACGATCTGGCTGCCGATTATTTTCGGTATTCTGGTTCTGGCCACTGGCGATGACAAGAATGCGCCATTGGCCCGCCTTCTGGCTCTGGCGGGTAGTGTGCTGGGCTTCCTGGTGACACTGCCGCTGTATATCGGTTTCGATACTACGACCAGCAGCATGCAGTTCGTCGAACATCATGGCTGGATTACCCGCTTCAATATCAACTATTACCTGGGTGTGGACGGCATTTCGATGTTGTTCATCCTGTTGAACAGCTTCTTTACCGTGATTGTGGTGATAGCGGGCTGGCGCGTGATCGAAAAGCGCGTATCGCAGTACATGGCCGCATTCTTGCTGATGTCTGGCATGATTAACGGCGTGTTCGGCGCGCTCGACTCCATCCTTTTCTACGTGTTCTGGGAAGCGATGCTGGTGCCCATGTTCATCATCATCGGCGTATGGGGCGGTCCGAACCGCATCTATGCCACGATGAAGTTCTTTCTGTACACCTTGCTCGGCTCGCTGCTGATGCTGGTTGCACTGATTTACCTGTACAACCTGACCGGCGGCAGCTTCTCCATCCTGGATTTCCACCAGGTGGCTAGTCCGATGACGGCGCAGATTTTGATCTTTATCGCCTTCTTCTTCGCCTTCGCGGTGAAAGTGCCGATGTTTCCTGTGCATACCTGGTTGCCGGATGCGCACGTTGAAGCGCCTACCGGCGGTTCCGTGATTCTGGCGGCGCTGATGCTGAAAGTGGGCGCCTACGGTTTTCTGCGTTTCTCCATGCCTATCACCCCGGACGCAAGCCACCAGCTGGCGGGCGTGATGATCGCGCTGTCACTGATAGCCATCGTCTATATCGGTCTGGTTGCATTGATGCAGACCGACATGAAGAAACTGGTGGCCTATTCCTCTATTTCGCACATGGGTTTTGTCACCATGGGCCTGTTTATCTTCAATGCCTACGGCATGGAAGGTGCGTTGTTGCAGATGATTTCGCACGGTTTCGTCGCAGGCGCCTTGTTCCTGTGCATAGGCGTTCTGTATGACCGCATGCATTCGAGAAATATTGCCGATTACGGCGGCGTCGCCAACAAGATGCCGGTATTCGCCGCATTCTTCATGCTGTTCGCCATGGCCAACAGCGGTCTGCCTGGCACCAGTGCCTTCGTGGGTGAATTCATGGTCATCATGGGCGCGATCAAGGTGAATTTCTGGTACGCCTTTGCGGCAGGCACGACCTTGATCTTCGGCGCGGCTTATACGCTGTGGCTGTATAAACGGGTGATTTTCGGCAAGGTTGCCAACCAGCATGTCGAGGAACTGACTGATCTGAACGCGCGTGAAGTGCTCATCATGTCGCTGCTGGCGGTACTGGTTATAGGCATGGGTGTTTACCCTCTGCCCTTGAGCGAAATATTGCACGCTTCCGTGAATGATTTGCTGGTGCATGTGGCGCATTCGAAGCTGCCACTATAACAATACAGACGCTAGACGTTAGTCGCTGGTTAATTCAACTGTGCGCTAACGACTAACGACTAACGACTAACGACTGATGTTGAGGTTTATATGAATTTGTTGGCCAATCTGATACCTGTCAGCGCAGAAATTTTCCTGCTGGTGATGGTTTGTTTTATTTTGATAGCGGATCTGATGCTGACGCAAAGCAGCAAATTGTTTACCTATCTGCTGGTTCAGTTGACCCTGCTGGGTTGCTCAGTCATTACGGTGGGCACGCATGAACACGGCGTGACCTATGCCTTCAATAATATGTACGTGGACGATCTGATGTCCGATGTGCTGAAGATGTTGAGCTATCTGGGCATGTCCATGGTGCTGGTGTATTCACGTCAATATCTGATGTTGCGCGGCCTGTTTACCGGTGAATTCATGGTGCTGGCGCTGTTTGCCTTGCTCGGCATGAATGTGATGATTTCCGCCAACCACTTCCTGACGCTGTATCTGGGTCTGGAGCTGCTTTCACTGAGCTTGTATGCCATGGTGGCCTTGCAGCGTGACTCGGCTCTCGCCACTGAAGCGGCGATGAAATACTTTGTGCTGGGTGCGCTGGCTTCGGGCCTGCTGCTCTACGGCATGTCGATGCTGTATGGCGCGACAGGTAGTCTGGAGTTGGGTGTCATCTCCGATGCCATCAATCAGGGCGTGCAGAATAAATCCCTGCTGGCCTTCGGTCTGGTGTTTATCGTCTCCGGCCTGGCATTCAAGCTTGGCGTGGTTCCGTTCCACATGTGGGTGCCCGACGTTTACCACGGTGCGCCGACTGCGATGACGCTGCTGATCGGCTCTGTTCCCAAGCTGGCGGCATTCGCCTTCACCGTGCGCATTCTTGTCGAAGGCTTGCAGGGGCTGGAGCATGACTGGTCGAGCATGCTGATCATACTGGCCATCGCCTCCATGGCGCTGGGTAATTTGGCCGCGATTGCGCAAACCAACCTCAAACGCATGTTCGCCTATTCCACGATTACTCATATGGGTTTCATGTTGCTGGGTTTGATCAGCGGTGGGATAGAGGGTTATGGGTCGGCCATGTTCTATACCGTGGTGTATATGATGATGTCGCTGGGCGCTTTCGGCATGATCATGCTACTGTCACGCGCAGGTTTAGAAGCCGACACGCTGAACGACTTCAAGGGGCTCAACCAGCGCAGCCCCTGGCTGGCCTTCATCATGATGCTGCTGATGCTGTCTATGGCCGGCATTCCGCCTACCGTAGGCTTCTACGCCAAGTTTTCGGTGCTGAATGCCATCGTGCAGACCGGCCACACCTGGCTTGCGATAGTCGCCGTGCTGTTCTCGCTGATCGGCGCTTTCTACTATTTGCGCATCATCAAGCTGATGTATTTTGACGCACCGGAAAGCCATGAGCCTATTGTCTATGGCTCTGATACCGGATTGCTGATTTCACTCAACGGGCTGGGCGTATTGTTCCTCGGCTTGATGCCCGGTACGCTGATGTCGATTTGTGCCGTGTCGGTGCAGCAATCGTTGCTGCTTTACTGATGTCAATCTGACTGCCCGATACTCCCGCCGCGTGCGGGAGTCGTTTTTTGCTACTGAATAAGCATGCTGCATGCGGCCGAATCATGGTGATGGACGCAGAGGTTAACGGGCAGAGGAGTGTATAGATGGATATCCTGACCCACGGTTTGCTGGGCGGCACGCTCGCACTGGCGGGCAGCAAGAAGGACGAAATGCGGGCTGCCACGACAGTGGGATTTCTGGCCGCTTTGCTGGCGGACGCCGATGCCCTGATCCAGTCTGCTGCCGACCCGCTACTCACGCTGGAGTATCACCGCCAGTTCACCCATTCCTTGATTTTTATTCCTGTCGGTGCCTTGCTGGTCGCACTGCTGCTCTGGCCAGCTTTCAGGGCATTCGGGCATAAACTGGCTTTCGGGCGCATCTATAGCTACGCCCTGCTGGGCTGCGCTACGAGCGGTCTGCTCGATGCCTGCACCAGTTACGGTACCCATCTGTTGTGGCCGTTTGCCGACGAGCGCATTGCTTGGAGCATAGTCTCGATCTTCGACTCGCTGTTCACGCTGATCCTCGCAGTGGCGATGTTCCTCAGCCTGCACTGGCGCAAGACACTGCCCGCCATTATTGGGCTGGTACTGGCGGTCAGCTATCTGTCTTTGGGGTGGGTGCAGCATCAGCGCGCCGAGGACGCGATGCGCGCAGCCATCATGTTGCGCGGCCATGAGCCCGGACGTCTCACTGTTAAGCCTACCATGGGAAATTTACTGCTCTGGCGTTCGATCTATCGTCACGGGGATGTCTATTACATCGATGCCGTTCGCGTCGGACCGGGCGGAGCGGGGCGGATATATCCGGGCAGTACGGTGGGCGCATTCGATGCGCTACGCGATCTGCCGCACCTTCCTGCCGCTTCGGTGCTCAGAGAAGATATCACTCGATTTGAAAGATTTTCTGATGGCTACCTGGCCATGCACCCGGCCGATTCCGCTTTGCTGGGTGATGTGCGTTACGCGATCCTGCCCACCGCCATACGGCCACTGTGGGGTATTCGTCTTGACCTGCAACATCCGCAAAATCATGCAGCCTTTGAAACATCGCGGAGGGTATCGCGTGAGGATATTGATCAATTCATCAGCATGTTGCGGGGCGCAGAGTGAGCCGTAGCCAGCCTCGCGAGCAGCGCGATTATAGTCATGAAGTGCGCAAACATCGCTTGTTGTGGGTGCGGCTCGCCTTTGCCGCGCTGGGTACGCTGTTTCTGTTGCTTGGTATCATCGGCGTGTTCCTGCCTGTCCTGCCAACCACGCCATTTTTGTTGCTGGCGACCGCCTGTTACGCACGCTCGTCGCGACGCTTCTACAACTGGCTGATGAACCACCCGGCCTTCGGACCGTTGATTGTCGAGTGGCGCACCTACCGGAGCATACCGTGGAAGATCAAACTGGTGGCTGTGGCGACGATGCTGCTGACCTTCGGCAGCTCCATCCTGTTCTTCATCCATGATGGGAGATTACAATCGGCGCTGGCTATTTTCGGCCTGATCATGGCGATCTGGCTATATCGCATCCCCTCCCGTGACCGGCCACAGAAATTATCCTAGAAAAAGCAGTTGTCCGCATCAATGATTACAAGCACTTAGTGCTTAGCAAGAATTGAGTAGTTTAATCAGATTGCGCAGATTAAAACTGATTAAACAAAGACTTACATAAAAACTTATGGCGCCCATCAGGTGAAAGTGCTAACACCTGTAACTGTTTGAAAATCTGCGTGAATCTGCGTAATCTTCGGATTGAACTGAGATTTTAAGGATTATAAGGAGTGATCATGGATCTGAAAGAAACCTGTATAGAAACGACGGCCGTGTATGACGGCTGTCTGTTGCATGTGCGCCGCGATACCGTGCGCCTGCCCGACGGCGGGGAGAGTGTGCGTGAGTACATCACGCATCCCGGCGCGGTAGCCGTGCTGGCATTGCTCGATAACGGCAATCTGATTATGGAGCGCCAGTATCGCTACGCCGCGCAACGCGAGTTCATCGAGATTCCCGCCGGTAAAATTGATCACGGCGAAGATATATTGATTACCGGGCAGCGAGAGTTGCTTGAGGAGACGGGCTACGTGGCCAGTGAGTGGATGCATCTCACCACCACCTGGCCCTGCATCGGTTATGGCGATGAGCGCATCGAGTATTTTTTGGCGCGCGGCCTGACTCAGCAAAAACGCAATCTGGATGAAGGCGAATTTCTTGAAGTGTTTGAGCTGTCGCTTGCCGAGGCGATCGAATGGATACGACTGGGCAAGATCAATGAAAGCAAGACCATCATAGGGCTGTTCTGGCTGGAAAAATATCTGCAAGACTGGCGTGCCTGATAGCCTGCGCTATTTTGGTGCGTAATGCTAATTTATCGGGTTGATATGCACCAATATGGCGTGTTATCGCCAGCCATTCGCGTGATAAGATGATTGAGTGCTATATATATCAATAGCTTGTAAAAGTGGTATGGATTTTGCTTTTCCCAATTGTTTGAGTAAGTGGCCATAAGGCGGGAAACAATGGAAAATTTGCAGACAGGTAGTGATGTGTTATTTATCTTGCTGGGTGCCATTATGGTGCTTGCCATGCATGCAGGCTTCGCCTTTCTGGAGTTGGGCACGGTGCGCAAGAAAAATCAGGTGAATGCACTGGTCAAAATATTGGCCGACTTTGCGATCTCTACGCTGGCTTATTTCTTCATCGGCTATGTCATTGCCTATGGTGTGAACTTTTTCGGCAGTGCTGAAGAGCTCACGCAAAAAAACGGTTATGAACTGGTCAAATTCTTCTTCCTGCTGACTTTTGCGGCGGCTATTCCGGCTATCGTCTCGGGCGGTATCGCAGAACGCGCAAAATTTAACCCGCAACTGGCGGCGACTTTCATGCTGGTCGGTTTCGTCTATCCCTTCTTTGAAGGTATCGCGTGGAATCACCGCTTCGGCATTCAGGACTGGCTGAATGCCAGTTTCGGCGCGGAATTTCACGACTTCGCAGGTTCCGTGGTGGTGCACGCGGTGGGCGGCTGGATCGCATTGGCGGCGGTGCTGCTGCTCGGTGCGCGGCGCGGGCGCTACAACAAGGAAGGACGCCTTTCGGCGCACCCTCCATCCAGCATCCCCTTTCTGGCGCTGGGTGCCTGGATACTGACGGTGGGTTGGTTTGGCTTTAATGTAATGTCGGCGCAAACCATAGGCAACATCAGCGGGCTGGTCGCGGTGAATTCCCTGATGGCGATGGTAGGCGGCACCCTTGCAGCGCTGTGGGCGGGCAAGAACGACCCCGGTTTCGTGCATAACGGCCCGCTGGCAGGACTGGTGGCGGTGTGTGCCGGTTCGGACTTGATGCACCCCATTGGTGCGCTGGTGGTCGGCGCGGTCGCGGGCGGCATGTTCGTGCTGATGTTTACCTGGACACAACATCGCGGGAAGATAGACGACGTGCTCGGCGTCTGGCCGTTGCACGGCCTGTGCGGCGCATGGGGCGGCATTGCGGCGGGAATATTCGGACTCAAGGCGTTCGGTGGACTGGGCGGCGTGAGCTTCATGTCGCAACTGTTTGGAACATTGCTGGGTGTGACTATCGCCTTTGCAGGTGGTTATCTGGTTTACGGGGTAATCAGGAAAATAGTGGGCATCCGTCTGGACGCCGAAGAAGAATTCAACGGCGCAGATTTGAGCATACACAAAATCACCGCCACGCCGGAGCGCGAATCGGGCTGGTAAATTTCCTGTTTCGTGACAATAAAGTCTTGAACGTGGTTGGTTTTTGATGGCGTTTAAATTTACAACGGCGACTAAGGCTTGAAAGCCTGGTCGCCGTTTTTCTTGCGCAGCACGTTTCTCGGGGGGCTGCTCAATTCACTTTGAACAACCGCTTCGGATCTGGCAATTTGAGATGCTGACCGAGTACAATATGCCATCTGCGGTACGCCGATGTTCGCAATTCGCCACCATAAAACTGCCCTTCATAGTCAGCCACAAGGCGAATGGCCAGAGCTTGGCTTTCAATTTCAAACTTATTCACAACCTTCCTGTCTTGCGATAAGCAAGAATATAATTTATAGTTGTGCAACTTATTGTTCAAGTGAGAAAGTCATGAAAGTTGTTACCTATTCGCATGCGCGCAATTCGCTCAAGTCCGTATTGGATGATGTTGTTCAGGATGCAGATGTGACTATTATTAGCCGGCGGGATGCTGAGGGGGATGCTGTTGTCATGTCGCTGGACAGTTACAACAGCATCATGGAAACGCTGCACCTGACAAGCAACCCGGCAAATTCTGCCGCATTGGCCAAGGCAATAGCGCAAGACAAAGCAGGCCAGGCACAGAAACGTCAATTGCTTGCAGTTGAATAGTCATGCGCGCCATCCAGTTTGTGCCGGACGCGTGGGAGGCTTACCTGTATTGGCATGGGCAGGACAAGAAAACGCTTAAGCGAATTAACATATTGATTAGCGCTGCTGCGCGTGATCCATTCACCGGCATTGGCAAACCGGAACCTCTTCGTGGTGATTTATCCGGTTACTGGTCACGTCGCATAGACGATGCCAATCGTTTGGTCTATCGCGCTACTGATTCAGAGTTGGTAATAGTGGCCTGTCGTTTTCATTATGATAGCTAGCCGACATGTCGCTCCGTGTATCCGCAATTCGACGGGATATTTATCAAAGCGTATCTCTGGAAGATGCCATCAGCGGTCTGTCGCGGAACGGAGCTTGAATGGCTGGTTTCTGTCGCAAACCTGTCTCTGCCGAGTAGACATACCTAACAGTCAGCAGTCGGCCAATAACCAACGGTTGTTCTTCGAATGTTGTCCTGCGTGCAGCAGAAATCACCAAAAGGATAGCATAGTACTTATGACGAAAGGCATTACAACATCGATAGGCACGTTGTGCTTGACGGCCAGTGCGGTGGCGATGCCGAAAAATAAATTACCTTGCTCCTTTGATTGCAGGGCAAGTCCTTGTTTAGGCAAGCCTTACCCGACTAAATCAGTCGGCACGCGTATAACATCGCGCTCTAAGAGTAGCACGTAGCATTACTGATTTTGGAAGGGGGCGTGAAAAGCTGCTAACCGCCCACATCGCCGAAACTGGGCAGTGTCGGCTCTAGGGCAAGATTGATTAGGTCTATGTTCTGCAAAAAAAATGCACATGAACGCAAATTGGGGCATAATAAGGCATACAAAATCACACCATTGAGCGGAATTTCTACATGTTGATCGAACTTTCAGTCTCCAACTTCTTCTCCTTTCGTGATGAGCAAACCATTTCCATGGTGGCCACGACTAAGCTACAGAAGAGGGAAAATACTTTTGCGCCTGAGGTAGAAAGTGAGAAATTACCCAAACTGCTTAAAGTTGCGGCTATTTATGGGCCGAATGCATCTGGCAAGAGTAATTTAATTAAAGCCCTTGAGTTGGTTGGAAAATTTGCAGCACGCCAACCGGCCAACTCAGAAGCGCTACCTGTTGCCCCATTTCGTTTTGATGCAGCACTTGCCAATCAACCCAGTCGCATCACCTTACATTTTGTGGCTAAAAAAACTCGTTACGAATTCAACTTGGCGGCCACAAGCGAGCGGATTACCGAAGAAAAATTGACCGCCTACCCCAAGGGGAAAGAAGTACTGCTGTATAGCAGGCAACACGCTGAGCAGGGCGAGCAATATACTTTTGGTGAGCAACTTGAAGGCGACAAAGCCTTACATACTGTTTGGCAGCAACTAACCAATCCAAAAATGCTATTTATTGCACAAGCCGTGGCTAACAGTAGCGACGATATGAAGCAATTGAGAGAGCCGTTCGAGTGGTTGCAAAGCGGGCTCTCCATAGTCGAAGATGATATGGGGCTTTGGAATAAACTGGCTCAGAGAGTTGCAGGCATTGATCCTATTGCCCAGCAGTTGTCTGTGTTCTTACAAGAAGTTGATGTGCCTATAAGTAGCATTCGGTTTGATGCTCCCGTACCTTTGCCAAATGAGCCAATTAGTCTCTCTTCTATAACTTCTGACCAGAAATCGGAAAAAACTTCAAAGCGAACTTTACTGACCCACAAAACGGCTTTGGGCGAGGCTGAATTTGACTTCAAAGAAGAATCTAAAGGCACGCAAAATTTGGCTGGTTTTTGGTTGCCTTGGATAATGAAACATTCACGAATTTTAGTTGCCGATGAATTAGATAGCAGCCTGCATCCCAATATTGTGGCGGCGCTCATTAAAAAACACCTTGAAGCCGAGCAACCTTCACAGCTTATTTTCACCACTCACGATACGCACTTGATGGACACCAAGCTGATGCGCCGCGATCAATTTTGGCTTACTGAGCGCGATATGAATGGCGCAACGCAATTGCGTTCTATTCATCAGTTTGAGGGGCGTGAGAGTGAAGACTTGGAAAAACGCTATTACGAAGGGCGCTATCGCGCACTACCTTTTGTGCGCTAGGAAATAACATGGCGCGCAATACCAACTCATTTAGTCGAGCGAACTCACAGTTCAAAGCACAGCCCACCGTATTGATACTTTGTGAGGACAGTAAATCTGGAAAGACTTATCTGGAAGATGCCAGCAAGCACTTTCGCGCTCATACAAAGGTAGAGATTGCGCATAGTGGATACACAGATCCAAGGGGCATCGTGAACGCTGCGATTAAGCGGCAAACTAAATTTGACCAAGTGTTTTGTGTCATTGACCGCGACACGCATGCCAATTTTGATGAGGCAGTGCAATTGGCAAGTTCACATCAAAAGATAAAACTCATCAAGTCTTATCCTTGCTATGAATTGTGGTTGCTACTGCATTTTGGTTCAACGCGCAAACCTTATCGGTCTGTGGGCAATAACTCAGCGGGATATTTACTAAATCAAGACTTACGCACCAAAGTGGGCTTCGAAAATTATGACAAAGGTAGCGCACATAGCACGTTCGCTAGCTTGCTCGGCGAACCCTTTATCAATGCGCGAAGAATATCTCCGCAGGTGCTTGCGCAAGCCATCAGCGAGCAGGAACTCAACCCTAGCACCGAGTTGCATTTGCTCATAGACAGACTCGAAGAGCTTTCAACGCCGCAACTCACCAATAATTAACACATGTTTAACGAGTTGCTTCGTTAAGCCTACCAGATTGCCAAGTTTCTGATGGCGATTCCACAGTTTAAAAAAGCTCTAAATATTTTAAAACTTCCGTTGTCGGAGATTTGCTATGATACTCAATGGTTATCAAGGAGCATTCAGACTCGCGAATTTTCCTTAGTTTGACGGTCTGTTGTAAAGCGTACAGCAGTCGTTCTGCGGGCATACCTTCACGGTCAGCTCAGTCTCGGGAACAGAACTTCATGATGGTCTGCTTCTGGGCAGCAAAAATTTAATTTCCGATCAAAAAAATGGATACCGGATAGCTGACCTTCGGGAATAGCAGGAATCGAGACCAAGGAGAGCTATAGACACTACAGGCACGCATTTTGTCGTCATAAAGCGGTCATATGCTGGGTTGCCGCGCTGCGCTCGCGGCGACAGTTTTTTGGTGTAAATCAGCGAATTTTCAGCAAGTTGTGCCGCAAGCTGAGATAATTGCGTATGAACGATACTATACAAAACCCATTTTCATCCGCCTCAGCGCGCTCATTCACCGAACTTCCCCTGTCTCCGGGCATGCAATCAACCTTGCAGCAGCTGGGCTATCTGACGATGACGCCGATACAGGCGGCCAGTTTGCCGCTCGCCTTGGGCGGGCACGATCTGATTGCACAGGCCAAGACCGGCAGCGGCAAGACGGCGGCCTTCGCCTTACCCCTGTTGACCAAGCTGAATCCGCGTCGCTTTGCGGTGCAGGCCATGGTGCTGTGCCCGACGCGCGAACTGGCCGATCAGGTGACACAGGAGATCCGCCGTCTGGCACGCGCCGCTGACAATATCAAGATACTCACGCTGTGCGGCGGCTCTACCATGCGTCCGCAGATCGCCAGTCTGGAACACGGCGCGCACATCGTGGTCGGCACGCCGGGGCGCATCATGGATCATATGGAGCGCGGCACGCTGAATCTGGAGGCGCTTAACACCCTGGTGCTGGATGAAGCCGATCGTATGCTGGACATGGGGTTTTACGATGATATTGCCTTTGTTGCCAAGCGTTGCCCGGCCGATCGTCAAACGCTGATGTTCTCGGCGACCTATCCCGAGGGCATCGCGCGACTGGCACGCCAGTTCATGCGCAATCCGCAGGAAATAAAACTGGCCGAACAGCACCAGAGCAACAAGATCCGCCAGCGTTTTTATGAAGTGAGCAACGAGGAGCGCCTTGAGGCGGTCGGCGCATTGCTCAGACATTACCGTCCGGTGAGTACGCTGGCATTTTGCAATACCAAACAGCAATGTCGTTCGCTGCTGGAAGTGCTGCATGCTCAGGGAATTTATGCGCTGACGTTGAATGGCGATATGGAGCAGCGTGACCGTGATCAGGTGCTGATCCAGTTCGCCAATCGCAGTTGCTCGGTGCTGGTGGCAACTGATGTGGCGGCGCGCGGCCTGGATATTGCGCAGCTCGAAGCGGTAATTAACGTCGATGTCACGCCGGACCCGGAAGTTCACATTCATCGTATCGGTCGCACGGGCCGCGCCGATGAGGAAGGATGGGCGCTGAGCCTGTGCGGGCCGAGCGACCGTCATCGCATCGTCAGCATCGCCAAGATGACGGGGAACGTGCCTGAATGGCATGCGTTGAGCGAGTTGAAGGACGAGGATGAGTCGCCGCTGGTGCCGCCTATGGTGACCCTGCAGATCTTAGGCGGACGCAAGGAAAAAATTCGTCCCGGCGACGTGCTGGGGGCATTGACCGGTGACGCAGGGTTTAGTCGCGAACAGGTCGGCAAGATTGCCGTGACGGATTTTTCTACCTATGTGGCGGTGGTGCGCGACATTGCACGTGAGGCCGTGCGCCGGTTATCGGCCGGCAAGGTTAAGGGCAAGACAGTCAAGGTGCGCGCACTGTAGCTTTAGCCGACCGGCCAGAGCGGCTGTCCGGTCGCTTCCAGCCAGGTCAGATAGCAGCGCAGGTCGAATTCCAGTTGGTGATACTCCGCTTCCATATTCAGGCATAACTGATAAAAGGCCTTGTTGTGCTCGCCTTCCTTGAGATGGGCCAGTTCGTGAACCACGATCATGCGCAGGAATTCAGGTGGCATCTCCTTGAAAACGGTTGCGATGCGAATCTCACGATGGGTCTTGAGCCTGTGGCCTTGCGCGCGCGGAATGCGGGTGTGCATCCCCAGTGCATTGCGCTCGACATGCAGCGTGCTGTCGAATAGCACTTTGCTCAGCTGCCCGGTGTTACGCAAATAGGTGTTTTTTGTTTCCAGCACATAGTCATAGAGCGCACGGTCGGTGCGCACGCCATGTGACGCCGGATACTTTTGCAACAGCCGGTCGGCCAGTTTCCCCTGAGCGATCAGTTGTTGTATCTGTTCTGTCAGCGCCGCAGGATAGCAGGACAGATAATTGGGCGGTGGTTTGGGGCGCATGGGATGGAATTCAGAACCGCTCATGCGGCATCAGATAACGCCACTGTCCGGGCGGTAATTTTGCCATGGCGACTCGCCCGATGCGGATGCGTTTCATGTTCAGTAGCTGTAGCCCGACGGCCTGACATGCGTGTGCGATCTGCCCGGGTACGACGCCCTTGAGCGCAAAACGCAAGCGGGTCTCGTTCTGCCAGCTGACCTTGACCGGCGCGAGTGCGCGGCCATTGAATTTGAGTCCGTGATTAAGCAGTTTGAATCCATCCGGGGAAAGTTCGCCCGCGACTTCAACGATATATTCCTGCTCAAGCGTGGTGGCGTCATCGTGTAGTTTGCGTGTAATCCGCCAGTCCTGAGTAAACACTTGCAGGCCACCCGCATTCCGCTCCAGCGGCAGACAGGGCGCTAATTTGAAAAAGTGTTGCTTGAGCAGATAAATGCCGGAGTTGTCATCGGCCGATCGCGTGTCGGCACAAAATTGCGGATGCGCAATATCTGCGTCCGTAGCGCCCGGCTGGTTGAATAACAGTGTTGCAGGCTCAACTGGCGTGCAACTGGCGTCGGGGTGAAGTTCGACGTGCTGGCCGGATACCATGAACTGCGGTTCTTCCACCACCTGTCCGTCAACTGTGACCCAGCCGCCCGCAATATAAAGCTCGGCTTCGCGGCGCGAGCAGGCGATTAATTCGATAAGGCGTTTGGCGAGACGGACGGATTCGGTCATGAGAAATAAATTCTGCTAATCAGGAGCTGCATTGTAAACGCTCAAGCCGAACTCAGACCTGTAAAATACCGACATGGAAAATCAGAAAAAATCAGCAAGTTACCCCACGCTCGATGGCGTCACTCTCGAAGTTATCGTCACGCAGCTGTCAGAGAGTATGGGCTGGGAGGCGATGGCGGCCGCTGTGCCGATACGCTGTTTCAGTCACGAACCCAGTATTAAATCCAGCCTGAAATTTTTGCGCAGAACGCCGTGGGCACGCGACAGGGTGGAACGGTTGTATCTGCAACAATCACCCCTGTAGGCGTACCCGCTTAGTCTTCGGCTTCGAGGATGGGAGCGGCCTCGGTGAGAATTTGGGCGATGTCTTCCTCGTTGAGATTGAGCAGGCGCAGACAGGCCGGGCCGAGTTTGCCCCATTCCTGCGTGAAACTGAGCCCTGTGTGTTGCTGCAATAAATACTCGGCCAGCTGAGATACCGCAATTAAATAGCGGCTGTTCAGTGTGGGCGGAATGGATGGTGTACCAAGAATTTCGGCATCGTGATGATGGCGGATGGACAGGATGGTTTCATCGGGCAACCACCAGCTTTGCGCCAGCATATAGCCTACGGCGGCATGGTGGGTGGGCAGAGTGGTTTCCTCGACGGCGGTGAAGCCGCGGCTGGTTTCATGGTTGGCCTCGGTCAGAATGTCAAAATAGCCGGGAAAGCGGGCCAGCAGTATGGGAATGCCGCAATCGCGAAACAGCCCGAAGGTATAGGCATCATCAGCGCGCAGTGTGCCTCTTGTGACCCGTTGCGCCAGCCAGCCGGAAAGACGGGCGATGCGAGCCGATGCATCCCAGAAACGTTCGAGTTGCGGCGATTTCGGAAAAGCCTTGCGCATCACGATGCCTGCAATCGCCTTGCTGGCGACATTGAGCCCCAGCATCATCAGGGCTTCCCTGGGCGAACTCACGCGGCCGCGAAAGCCGAAATAGGGCGAGTTGGTGATGCTGATCAGGCTGGCCGAGAGCGCAACATCTGCCGCGATGACGCTTGCCAGTTGGTTGAAGTCGGGTTCGTCCTTGCGCATTTCTGCATCGATTCTGTCCAGAATGACGGGGCGGGGCGGGATGCCGATTTTCAGCAAGGAGATTTCCAGTTGTGTTTCAACTGAGGAAGGCGTGATAGTTTCAGTCATGTTGTTTTCTTCTGTTTTCCAGCCAGGCCATGAGTTCTTCTTCAGGCATGGGCCGTGCGTAAAAATATCCCTGTATGGCCTGCACGCCCGCTTCGTGCAAGGCGTCGAGCTGCTGCCGGTTTTCTACGCCTTCGGCTACCACCCGCATGCCCAGATCCTCGCCCAGCTGCGCGATTGCCTTGACTACGGCAAATGCGCGCCTGTCCTGGGGCAGGGCCACGACAAAGGCACGATCCAGCTTGAGTTTGCTGGCGGTAATGTCTTTCAGCGTGGCCAGGCACGAATAGCCCGTGCCGAAATCGTCAATGGCAATCTTGACGCCGGTATCAAGTGCGGCACGCAAGTTCACCTGCACCAGCTTGGAGTTATCCATGAACAGCGATTCGGTGAGCTCCAGTTCGATGAGTTCCGGATCGACATCGGCGCACAGCAGTGCGGCATGGAGTGTTTGCGAAAAATTCGGCGTAACGAACTGCGCACGGGACACATTGATTGAAACCACCGTGCGCAATCCGGCCAGGCTCAGGTATTTTGCAAAGCGCGCGCCTTCGAGCAGACTCCATTCGCCCAGACGCGTGATCAAGCCGGTTTTCTCGGCAATCGGGATAAATTCGCCCGGAGAAATGTGGTGTGCAGGGCAGCGCATCAGCGCCTCGACGGAGATGATATGACCGTCGGTGTTCACGCAGGGCTGGTAATGCAGATTCAGGCCGCCGTGGTTAAGCGCGAGGTGCAGCTTGCTTTCCAGTTCAAGTTCATGGCGCGCCAGCAGGATGCCCAGTCGCCCCGGCATAGGCTCGGAACCGGAAGTCACGATGCGGCCGCCGCCTGCGCGCTTGGATGTATTCATGGCCTGATCGGCACGTTGCAGGCAGAGCGAGGGGCGTTCGTTTTCTTCAAGAATGGCGATACCCAGACTGGCGGAGGGATGCAGCAGCAAACCTCCTATGGGCAGGGGAATTTCAATTTCACGCAGCAAATCAGTGGCGAGTTGCTGAATCTGACCGGAATCATAAGCTGAGGCAAGGCAGACGAATTCGTCGCCCGCCATGCGACACCACGTCCCCCGCGTTCCCGTCCTGTTACGCAGGCGCTGGCTTAGCTGAGCGATGACCGCATCACCGCCGCGATGTCCGAAGGACTCATTGACCTGTTTGAACCGGTCCAGTGCAATCCAGATAACGGCAAGCGGACGATAGGGTGTGGATCGCGTTGCCAGTTGGGAAATTTCGGCAAAGCAATCCTTGCGATTGATGAAACCGGGAAGAGGTTCGACTGGAGGTGGCTGCATACTTTGATTGAGAGTAATGGGCATAGCGAGCGTAGTTGACCTGTTTAAGTGTTGATACATGCCCGCGCGAATGATAGAACAGACAGCATCTAATCGGGTGATTTAATGCTGCTGCTCAATGATCGGGCGTGCCTGAAGCTGCAACGGCTCAGTCCAGGGTCGCCTCCAGAGGCACTATGATCTTGACCTCATCGCTGATTGCCGGGGCGTACTTGGTCATGCCGAAATCTGAACGCTTGAGGGTGGCGCTGATGTCTGCGCCACAGGTTGGTTTTTTATTCATCGGGTGCGGGGCGCAACGGAAATTACTGACAGTGAGCGTCAGGGGGCGGGTCACACCCAGCATGGTAAATTCTCCCTCGGCTGCGATGACCTTATCGTCTTTGAAGCGCAGTTTTTTTGAAGAGAAGTGCATGGTGGGATGAATCTCAGTATCGAAAAATCCTTCGGCCTTCATGTGCTGATCCCATTTTTCGAAGCCCATGTCGAGCGAATCGGTTTGTATGGTGAGCTCCACGCTGCCTTTTTTGGCGGCGATATCCAGTTCGATTTTGCCGCTGGATTGGTTGAAGCGCCCTCTCTGGGTGGTAAAACCGAGGTGGTTGATTTCGAACATCGGCCAGGTATGGGTGGCATCCACGGTGTAGTGGTCAGCGGCCAATACGGGTGAAGCAACAAGCAGCGAGGCGAGGATGAGAGCTTTTTTCATGTGTTTCTCCTTGGTTGACGGGGGGATTAACGGGGCTTGCCCACGGTAAAGTGAAAAGTGATTTTTACTTCGTCTGCGACCACGCTGGTGTCCGCCCAGATGCCTGTTCCTATGCCGTAGTCCAGCCGTTTGATCGGAAATACGCCATCGATGACCACTGTGCCAGCCACTCGTTTGAGCGTGAACGGCGCCTTCACGGACAGCGTTTTTCCTTTGATGGTCATGTTGCCGAGCGCTTCATAGCGGTCATCGCCCGTACGCGTCACATGGCTGGAAACGAAGCGGGCAACAGGATGCTGCCTGGTGTCGAACCAGCTTCTGCTGCCCAGTTCGTCATTGGCTTCGGCGCTGCCCGCATCCATGTTGTTCAAGTCTATGCTGATGCGTGCGCTGCCCGTTTCCGGTTTGGCCGGATTGACTGCGATATCAGCAGAAAATTTGTTGAAACTGCCCGCCACCGGCACGCCCATTTGTTTGGAAACGAAGGTGACGCTGCTTTGCTGCGTGCGCAAGGTGTTGAATTCTTCGGCTGTCGCCGACGAGAAACACAGCAGCAGGACAGGCAATAGCCCATATTTCATGATTTTTTCCTGAGCATGGGCAGCATGCGGGACAGTATGCTGTCGCGTTGAATGAAATGGTGTTTGAGTGCGGCGCCGATATGGGCAAGTACCAGGCCCAGCATCAGAAAATTCAGGACTTCATGTATCTCTTTGAGCAAATCACCCAGTTCCTTGTTTTTGCTGAGCAGGTCGGGCAGCGGTAGTACGCCCAGCCAGACGGTCTGAAAGCCCTTGGCGGAACTCATCAGCCAGCCGGAGAGCGGGATGATAATGATCAGCGCATACAGGGAAAAATGGACCGCCCGGGCGGCAAATTTTTCCCAGCCGGCCATTGCCTCGGGCAGTGCCGGTGGACGATGGGTGGCGCGCCAGGTCAGGCGCACGATGGCCAGCAGAAAGATACTGACGCCTATCCATTTGTGCCAGCTGTAAAGTTTGAGTTTGTCGGGTGAGAACGGCAGATCGTGCATGTATATGCCCAGAGGGAAGGCGGTAAATATCAGCAGGGCGATGAGCCAATGCAGCAGAATAGCTGTGCGGGTATAACGTTCGGCCATGGTAAATCCGGGTTTGTCCTATGGGTCTGACTGGGTAAGCCTAGCGGTATTGCTCGCATATTGCAAGAATATGCAACTTTCTTGCGGGCATGCTGACTAAGCAGCCTTGAAAACCGGGGTGGCAAACCCCATCTGGTTGGCTGTAGTTCAATGGCTGCGCAAACCTGCGCGGCGTGATTTTAGTATTTGGAGAATAGGGCGTCATGAAACGAATTTTTCTGTTTATTCTGACCAATCTGGCGGTTGTTGTTGTCATCAACATCACCTTGCGTCTGCTGGGTGTGGACCGCGTGCTGGACCAGAGCGGTGCCATCAATTTCAACGCGCTGATGGTGATATCTCTGGTTATCGGTTTTGCCGGTTCCCTCATTTCACTGTTCATGTCCAAGTGGTCTGCCAAGCGTATGGTGAACGCACAGGTCATCAGCACGCCGTCTGATCCGACCGAACGCTGGTTGTTCGAAACCGTCCGCCGTCAGGCGCAAGCCGCCGGTATTGGCATGCCGGAAGTGGCAATTTACGATGCGCCGGATGTGAATGCCTTTGCGACCGGCTGGAATAAGAACGACGCACTGGTGGCCGTGAGTACAGGTTTGTTGCACGGCATGAGCCGCGATGAAACAGAAGCGGTGCTGGCGCACGAAATCAGCCATGTCGCCAACGGTGACATGGTGACGCTGGCGCTGATACAGGGTGTGGTGAATACCTTCGTGGTGTTCTTCTCCAAGTTGTTCGGTATATTCGTGGATTCCCTGCTGCGCAAGGACGGTGAGCAACGCGGCCCCGGCATGGGTTCCTTCATTGCCGAAATGGTCGCGCAACTGGTGCTGGGCGTGCTGGCCAGCGTGGTGGTGATGTGGTTCTCACGTCAACGCGAATTCCGCGCCGATGCGGGCGGCGCGGCACTGGCCGGTCGTGAAAAAATGATAGCCGCTCTGGAGCGATTGAAGGGCAACCACGAGCAAGCCTCTTTACCCAAGGAAATGGCCGCATCCGGTATTTCCGGTGGCGGCGGCATGAGCCGTCTGTTCATGACCCATCCCCCGCTGGAAGAGCGCATCGCGGCCTTGCGCGCCGGACGCTAACCTCCCGGGAAACATTTAAAATTCAGAATTTTTGGATGAAGCGCAAGGAGCAGCGCAGCGAATGACGAGACATATCCATAGGATAGGCGAGGAGTGAGCGAGCACGCGACACCGCGATTTGCCTAAAAAATGAATTTTACTCCCGGTCGGCGCGGCTGCTCTTCCAGATCGACAGTAGCAGCCACAGGCCGCCGAACATCGCGCAGAGAAAGCCGAACAGGCCAAAAAACGGCAGGCCAAACAGGCTGGGGCCGCCGGGTACGGTCATCACTATGGATGAGCCGACGATGAGCGCGGCAACCACGATGCCGACCGTCATCCGGTTGGCGGCGCCGTCCAGCTGGTTGCCGACATGTTTCAGGTGGGTGACGTCGATGTGAATTTCCAGTCGGCCGCGACGGGCGGCGCGTAATAACCGAGACAGGTCGTGTGGCAGGCTGGAAATAAGCGACAGTGCCTCAACAACCGCCCGGCTGCCGCGTTTGAGGAGGGCGGCTGGCGTATAACGTGCGCGCAGCGACTGTTCCAGCATAGGCATCGCCTCGCCGGCAATATCAAAATCGGGGTCGAGCTCGCGCCCCATTCCTTCCAGAGAAATGAAGGCCTTGACCAGCAGTGCCAGATCGGCCGGAAGTAGCAGGTGGTGCTGGCGCAAGATGGCCACCAGATCGGAGAGCATAGCGCCCAGGCTGAGCTGCTTCAGTGATAAGCCGTGGTATTGATCAAGGAAGGTCTGGATTTCCAGCGCCAGCCCCGGCTCATCCAGCACCCCTTCGCCGGTCCAGTCGAGCATGACATCCATTATGCGTTTGGGTTCATGCTGTACCAGGCCCAGCAGCAGGCGGATCAACTGTTCGCGGCGTTCTTCGGTCAGACGCCCCACCATGCCGAAGTCGATGAAGGCGATGCGGTTGCCGGGCAAATAAAATACGTTGCCCGGGTGCGGGTCGGCGTGGAAGAAGCCGTCCTCGACGATCATTTTCAGAACTGCGTGTGCGCCGAGCCGGGCAAGCTGTTTGCGATCCAGACCGGCTTGATCGACGGCATGGAGCTTGCGCCCGGGAATGCCGTCAATATATTCCTGCACACACACACGTTCGCCTGTCCATTGCCAATAGACGCGTGGAATGACAATGGGGGATGGTTCGGGTGTCGCGTCCTCGGCATCGCCAGGCTGCTCATGAACGGAATAGTCGGCAAAATTTTGCGCGATATGTTCTGCATTGCGGCATTCGACGGAAAAATCCAGTTCGCGCCGCAGTGATAATGAGAACTGCCGAACCACTTCACCGGGGCGAAAACTGCGTAATTCCTGACTCTCTCCCTCAGCCAGATCCGCTAATCGCATCAGCCAGCGCAAATCGGCTTCTATGACAGGACGGATGCCGGGGCGACGCACCTTGACGATCACTTCGCTGCCGTCTTCGAGGCGGGCGCGATAGACTTGTGCGATGGAGGCGGCTGCCAGAGGTTCGGGATTGAAATGGGCGAATATCTCTTCGGGCGCAGCACCCAGGTCTTCAGTCAGCTGCAAACGGATGTCGGCATAGGGTATCGGCGGGGCGCTATCCTGCAATTTTCCGAATTCGGCAATCCACTCGGGCTCAAACAGATCGACGCGGGTGGCAAGTACCTGACCCAGTTTAACGAAAGTCGGCCCCATCTCTTCCAGTGCCCGACGCACGCGGACGGGGGCGGGCAAGTGGGCATACTCAGCCGCGTTGTTGCGGTGCAATGCTTTTCCGGCGCGCTCCAGCGCATGGGTCAAGCCCATACGGCTGACGAGGTCGCCGAAGCCGTAGCGAATCAGAATGGCGGCGATGTCGTGCAGGCGCGAAAGATCTCGCACCGCCACCAGTGCCTGCAACAGCATCAGTCTGCCTTGTTTTTGGAATGGTCGGGTCGGACGTGATCGGCCAGGCCGGTGAGCACACCGGAAGTAATCTGGCGCAACAGGTCTGAGGTGGCTTGCGCCAGATGCAGACCGGCTACAACCTGGGTGCGTCCTGCTGCGCTAAGCTGATGACTAATCACGGCCAGCGATTCCTTGATTTGTGCGCCTACGGCGGAACCGTGGGTGCGGCTGTGTGCGGCAAGGTCATGCAGGATATCGCCTGCCGCGTCTCTTGCGCTGGAGGCCGAGGTTTGCAGGGTATCCAGAAACATGGCTTCAAGCGCCTCCAGATCGGTACGCGCCCGGGTGAGATCCTCGCTGGAAAATTTTTGTGCACGGGTCGTCGCCTCTTCTACCGCGAGTCGGGATGCCCCCGCAAATTGCGCTAACGCGACATCCAGTCCGGCGACAGCCTGTTTGAGCTGGGTGCGTGCCGTTTCGGTTTGCGCCGCTGTCAGGTGTAATTCTTTCTGCGCGCCCGCACGCGCGCCACGCATCACGGCACCGGCGATCTGACGCAATGATTCGATGTCCAGCGAACGTGCGCTGATTTTGCGCAGGGTGAGCTGCCGCACCATCTCTTGCACATCATGTCCCTGTTCGACGGCGCTACGCACTTCTGCTTCGAATGTATCGGTATCGTTGCTGTTAGCTGTTTGCATGATGATCCTCAGAGTGATGAGTTGAATAAATAAACCAATCCGGCAGACCGCATCTTACACCGGCCTGATTATTTGTTGCCAGACTCGTTAATGCAAAAATCAGCCAATTGTTCCAGGATGCGCTGCAAGGCGCGATTGGTGGCGAGGACGCCGCCGTAGGCATCTTCGCTGTCAGCGGGTTCGGATTCATCGAATACCTTTACGGCGATGACCCGTTTGTTTTTTACGTCTGTCAGTTGCGCGCGCAGGACTAGCTGTATCCGGCTAGGGCGGGCGGTGAAATCCTGTTGCAGCCGGATCAGTTCGGTATCCAGTCTGAGATCGGCCGGAATCAGCCCCGGTGAGGGCACGACGGCACGAAAGAGCGGCTCCAGTGAACGCGACAGCAGCGGCTTCAGCAGGTGCGCAGGGGTGTCGGCCCAGCGGTGGGTCGCAAAATATTCCAGAGTCAGCGGATGCTGCACATACGCCATTTGCGGGGTGTCGAATCCGGGCCATGCGTCGGGCATGCTGATAGCCAGCACCTGATCGCTGCGCGCCGGATTGCTGGCAGGTCGGGCATCGAGCACGTAGAGGCGTGCGCTTTCCACGCGCGGCGGCTGCAAGCCGGTGCAGGCAGTGAGCAGCAGGCAAGATGCCAGCAGCATCCAGCGGTGTATAGTTATGTTCATCACGCTGCTCCCCTGTCATGGCGGTACGCCGATAATGGAATCATTCGCCCGGCCCTCGTTTTGCGGCCGCTTTGCCGTGTAACAGCACACCGGGGTTCTGTTCGAGCTCACCGCTGAAGCGCCGCAGGGAGTGGGTCAGATCGCGCAGTTCCACGACCAGCAGGCGTATTTCCGGCAGTGTTTCGCTGGTAAATTGCTGGGTGCTGTTCATCGTGGCACGCGTGCTTGCGCCAGCCAGTGCAAGCTCGTTCGACATGTGATCGAAGGCGTCTGCGCTGCGCTGTATGCGCTCGGCGAGTTGCGGCAGTTCTCCCGTCAGACGTGCGGTATTTTCCAGGGTGAGTGCCGCATTGCTCAGACTGGAATCAATGGTGGTCTGCCTTGCCGCCAGGGTGCGCGATAAAATTTCAATATCCGCCAGCGTATGCTTGATAGCCCGACGGTTGTCTTCATCCAGCAGGGCATTGATGTTTTCGGAAGTTCGATTCAGATTTGCGAACATGCTCGATACCGAGGTGTCCAGCCTTGTCATCAGCGAGGGGCGGGTCTTGATGACCGGAAACTTTTCGCCTTGCTGTGTCCCCAAAGCGGGCGCATCGCGGCTGCCGCCGGTCAGTTCGACGAAGGTCAAGCCGGTCAAGCCATGAGTCTGGAGTACCGCCACGGTATCTATCTTGATCGGCGTGCCGCGCTCTATGCCCAGCGTCAGTTGCACCTGTTCGACATTGTCCGGTGCGAGTGTGATCTGCTGCACGCGCCCGACTTCAACGCCCCGGTAGCGCACGGGCGCGTTGAGATTCAGGCCCGACACGGATTCGTTCATGTAGGTCAGATAGACATCGTAAACCGTGCGATAGGACAGACCGCTGCCGAACCACAGCACGCCGCCTATCAGTGCCGCGCTCAAAACCAGCACGAAGACGCCTACGACGGCAAAATTTACTTTTTCTTCCATGTTTTGGATGCTTCCCCGGCCTGCCCGCTTGCGGCTCGTCCACGCGGCCCGTAAAAATATTCCCTGATAATCGGATGTTCCATTTGTGCAAGCTCCGTCATGGTACCCATCCCCAAAATATGTCCCTCGCCCAGCACGGCGACCCGGTCTGCCACACGCCACAGCAAGTCGAGATCGTGCGTGACCAGCATAATGGTCAATCCGAGCGCATCGCGCAAGCTTCGCACCAGCTCGTCTATGCCGGCAGCACTCAGCGGATCCAGACCGGCGGTGGGTTCATCGAGAAAAAGCAGTTCCGGATCGAGGGCGATGGCGCGGGCAAGCGCCGCCCGCTTGCGCATTCCGCCGCTCAATTCGCTCGGATACTTGTTGCCTGCATCCGGTGGCAAGCCGGTAAGGGCTATCTTCAGGGCGGCGACCTCGGCGATCAAATCGGCGCTGAGCGCCGTATGCTCGCGCAATACCATGCTGACATTCTCGGCCACCGTCAGTGCGCTGAACAGGGCGCCGCGCTCGAACATCACCCCGAAGCGACGGCGTAGCGGCAGGGCCTGCTCGTCATTCAAGCCCAGCACTTCCCGTCCGAATACCCGGATCGAGCCGGATGCCGGTTGTTGCAGCAACAGGATGGTGCGCAGCAGCGTGGATTTGCCGCAGCCGCTGCCGCCTACCAGTGCGAAAATTTCGCCCGGCTGGACACTCAGGCTGATGTTGTCATGCACGACGTTCTGCCCGAAACGGGTGTACAAATTACGGATGTCGATGACGGGGTCGTTAACCAGAGCCTCGCGTAGCGAGACTATTTCTCTCTCTCTCGCTTGCGGGAGAGAGTTGGGAGAGAGGGAAGCCGGTGTGGCGGTATTCATATTTTCAGCCAGTTAAATGCGATGGAAAACAGCGCATCAGCCAGAATGACCAGGAAAATGGATTGCACCACGCTCACGGTCGTCTGTCGCCCGACACTGTCGGCGCTGCCTGTCACCCTGAAACCCTGATAGCATCCGACCAGCGCGATGATGGCGGCAAATACCGGAGCCTTGCCGACTCCGGTCAGAAACGAGGACAGGCTCACCGCGTCGCCGAGACGGTCGAGGAAAACGTCGAAGCTGACGCCCAGCTTGGAGCTCGCCATGATCATGCCGCCGAGTATTCCGGTGATATCGGCATAAACCGTGAGCAGCGGCAGGGCAATGACCAGTGCCAGCAGTTTAGGCAGCACCAGCAATTCAGTCGGACCGACACCGGTGGTGCGCAGCGCATCGATTTCCTCGGTCACTTTCATGGTGCCGATTTGCGCCGCATAGGCGGAGCCGGATCGCCCGGCGACGATGATGGCGGTCATCAGCGGGGAGAGTTCGCGCAGCATGGAAAGCCCGACCAGATCGGCAATGAAGATATTCGCCCCGAAGCGTTGCAGCTGATCCGCGCCCTGATAGGCGATGACCAGCCCCATCAGGAAGGAAAGCAGACCCACGATGGGCAACGCATCAAATCCGGCACTCTGGAGGTTGTGGAGTATGGGGCGCCAGCGGATACGGCGCGGTTGAATCAGCGAGCGCAGCAGGATGATCGCGGTCTCGCCGATAAACGCAAGCATGCCATGCATGCCTTGCAGACCCTGCCAGGCTTGCAGGCCAACGCGTGTCAGAAAATTGGGCGGGGTTGGGGGGATGGTTTTCGATGCCATCGCGCAGGAGGCAATCAACTGCATCAGGGCGCCGAATTCCGGTCTCAAACCCGTTATCGTCACACGCCGCCCGCGCTGTTCCAGCGTGCGTATCGTCCGGTGCAGCAACCATGCGCCTGTGGTATCCAGAGCGGAAAGTGCCGAACAATCAAATAGCAGGTCTTGCGAATCAGGCCAGGCAGCGACTTCCAGCTCCTGTTCGAGCCGTGCGATGCTCCGCATGATCCATATGCCGGAGCAATATGCCCGGTCCGCCTCGATCACCAGTCGGGCGACTCGTTCCTCTGATATCGTGGCACGTTTCATCGGTAGCTCAATCTGGCGCGGAGGGCGTCTCTCAATGCGATTGCGGTGATCAGGCGTGCAGACCACACAGTTTTTTGCAGATATTCAGTCGTTATCCGTGACATTCATCCGCGCGATGCCGTGCGGCCGTATGCCCTTGTTATGTCCGGCCGCAGGGTGAGTTTCAGTGTTTGTGCGCGTCGTGATCCTGAGCGGATGGGGCTGGATCTGTCGCAGACGGCGCAACAGCCGGCTCGGCGTCGCTCGCCGGCATCGCAGGCGCGTCCGGCTGATATTCAAAATCCGACTCTTCGTCGTCATAATCCTCATGCGGAGGATTGCCGTCATAAACGAGATTTTGACGGCGCTGCAAGTAGGCATCCCGGATAAACGCATAGCGGTCTATCATCGCGCCTTCCAGCACGCTTTCCTGGGTGAGCAATTGCGCGCGACGTTTGACGGCTTTGAGCAGATACAGCTGGTTGCGGGTGCGTACATGGGGGGTGCGGGCCAGCAGGCTGACCTGGCTGTCGCCTATGTCTCCAATGCTGTCACGCACGGTGCTGGGCCCCAATATGGGCACGATCAGATAGGGGCCGCTGGCAACACCCCAGTAACCGAGCGTCTGACCGAAGTCTTCGTTGTGTTTTTCCAGTCTGGAGGTGACATTGAATAGTCCGAACACGCCGAAGGTGGAGTTGAACAGGAAGCGCGATCCGTCTGAAGCCGCCTGAGTCAGTTTGAATTGCAGCAGGTCGTTAGCGGTAACGACTGCATCATCCAGATTGGAGAAAAAGTTCGCCACCATGGCCTTGCCCATTTCCGGCATGACCTTGTTGTAACCTTGCGCGACCGGCTTAGTGACGGCCTTGTCCAGGGCATCGTTGAATTGATACACACCACGGTTCAGCGGTTCCAGCGGGTCGGCAGGGTTGTTTGCCTGCGTTGAAGCACATCCCGTCAAGGCCAGGGTGGCGAGTGCGAGAAAAATACGTATGGGTTTCATTTTGCGCCTCGGTACAGTGAGTTGTACTTGATTATATAGAGGTTGCGGCTGTTCCGGGATGACTCGCTAAACAAAGCGGCTGGGCGGGGTCAGTTCGCCTACATGCAAATTAAATGTGCCGTTGCTGCGTTCGGCAAAGTAATGTTCCAGACTGAGACGTATCGGGCGGAAGGCGATCTCATCCCAGGGGATTTCGGCTTCGCTGAACAGTCTGACTTCCAGGCTCTCCGATCCCGGACTGAACGCCACGTCCAGCAGGCGGGCTCTGAACAGTATGTGAACCTGATCGATATAGGGCAGGCTGTACATGGAATATAAATCGCCGATCGCGATGCGTGCGTTGGCTTCTTCCAGTGTCTCGCGTATGGCAGCCTGCGCGGTGCTTTCGCCATTTTCCATGAATCCGCCGGGCAGCGTCCATAGCCCGTAACGCGGCTCGATCGCGCGCCGGCATAACAGCACCTTATCTTCCCATTCCGGGATTGAGCCTATCACCATTCTGGGATTCTGGTAATGCACGATGCCGCAAGCAGTGCAGATGTGGCGCGCACGGTTGTCATCCTCGGGGATGCGCAGTTCTACCGTTGCGCCGCATGCAGAACAATATTTCATTTCCAGAATTGCCACCAGGTCTTTGCTACTATGCTGTTGCCCGCAGCGTCAACTTGTACATTAGAGTTGCTCGCCAGTACGCGCCGGGCATCGTCACGCAACTCGGTCATGCCCATTGCGTCATATGCCTGCACCATGATCGCAAGCGCATCGCGTGTAGAGGGGCTGTTCGGATACAGCGTCAGGATGTCTTGTGCGCGGTTCAGCGCGGCGATATGGGCGCCACGGCGCTGATAATAGCGGGCAATGTTGAGTTCATGTTTGGCCAGCGAATTGGCCAGATATTGCATGCGCACTCTGGCATCCGAGGTGTATTTGCTGTTCGGGAAACGCGTCACCAGTGCCTTGAAGGCATTGAATGAATTCTGAGCAGAT
>JAURZN010000052.1 GCA_030653355.1 Gallionella sp.
TCGCCTTCAACGTGTTGCCGCAGATTGATGTGTTCATGGAAAACGGCTACACCAAGGAAGAAGTGAAGATGGTCTGGGAAACCCAGAAAATCATGGAAGATGATTCGATAGTGGTGAACCCGACCGCTGTACGCGTGCCGGTGTTCTATGGCCACTCCGAAGCTGTGCACATCGAAACACGTAGAAAGATTACAGCAGCCGAGGCGCGCGCCCTGCTGGAAAAGGCGCCGGGCGTGGTCGTGATGGATGAGCGTGTGCCGGGCGGCTGGCCAACTGCAATTGATGCGGCAGGCACGGATGCGACTTACGTGGGGCGGATACGTGAGGATATATCGCATCCCATGGGGCTGGATATGTGGGTTGTGAGCGATAACGTGCGCAAGGGTGCTGCCTTGAATAGCGTGCAAATTGCCGAAATACTGATCGCAGAATATCTGAATTAGTTTGCTCTTGGGCTCTTGGGGCTTGTCCTGATGGCTCCGTAATGATACTTTTGTCGCCAATACATATAGCGAGGCAACCAGCGTGCGTAAATCACTGTTGAAACAAGCAGCCCTTCGATCAGGCGGACTCACACCTTCAGATAGCCCAAGACTCATGCTGAAAATACTGAGTGTAGCCGTGGGTCTGACGCTGGGCACTCTGGCACATGCCGTGGGTCTGGGCGGCATCAATGTGGTTTCTGCGCTGGGTCAGCCGCTGAAAGCTGAAATCGAACTGCTCGCAGTCAGCAAGTCGGACAAGCCCAGCCTGGTTGCGCGTCTCGCTTCACCCGACGCCTATAAGGGCGTAGGTCTGGAATATCCCTACGGCGTTAAATACAGTTTTCAGGTTGAAAGTCGTGCGAATGGCGCGACCTACCTCAAGTTAAGCAGCAATCAGGAAATCAATGACCCTTTTGTCAGCTTGCTGGTTGAGTTGTCATGGTCGTCGGGCAGATTAATGCGCGAATATACTTTTCTGCTCGACCCGCCCGGCTATGTTGCGGCCCAACCCGCGCCTGAAACAGTGCAAACTGTCTTGCCGGCAGTGGTGTCGCCTGTCAGGCTGACGGCGATTCCCAAGAGCTTGGAAGAGGCTAAGCCGGTTGCCAGGTTTGTTGAACAGTCTGTTGAGCGACCCGTTGAGAAACGGGTCGTTGCCGCACCCGCTCGGGCTGAAAAAGCCAGCGTGGAGACGGGTGAAATTACCGTTCAACGCGGCGACACCTTGAATAAAATTGCTGCGCGCAGCAAACCGGACGACGTCAGTCTGGAGCGCATGCTGGTCGCGCTGTATCGTGCCAATGATGATCAGTTTGACGGCAAAAATATGAACCGCATTCAATCCGGGAAAATCCTGCGCATGCCGGATCAGGATGAAGTGATGAATGTGGCTCAGTCTGAGGCGGTTCAGGAAATACGCGCTCAGTCAGCTGACTGGAACGCTTATCGCCAGAAGCTCGCCGCAGCGGCTGCAACAAGCCGCCAGAATGAAACAAGCCGGCAAGTTGCTACCGGAAAAATCAGCGGTTCGGCTACCGATAAAACACCGGTGACTCATGAATCAGCCAAGGAAGTGTTGCGTTTATCCAAGGGCGAATTGCCCGGAGACAAGGCGGGCGCAGCAGGCCGTGCTGCACAGGACAAACGTAATTCCGCCGAAGAAGACGCGATTGCAAAAAGCAAGGCTGTCGAAGAAGGCAAGGCACGCGCTGCGTTACTGGAAAGCAACCTAAAGAACATTGAGCGTCTGGCACAGCTAAAAGCTGAGGCTGCGGCGCTGGTTGCGGCCGCGTCTGTGGAAGGTGCCGCCTCTTCGGTTGCCAGTGAAGTTGCAGCAGCCAGTGAAGTCGCGACGGTAAGCGCGGTTGAATCTGCACCCACAGTGGCCGAAGAGCCTGCATTGCTGGATCAGTTGCTGGCTTCTCCGCTCGTAATGGGTATAGGCGCGGCTGTGCTGCTTGCGCTGGGCGGTTTGGGTATTGCGCTTGGTCGTCGCAAGCAGTTGCCGGCGAAGGCCGCTGAAGCTGTTGATACTGAGGGTGCGAAAACAGGCCATTTAACCAGTCCGGTTGCGCCTTCTCCCGATACCGGCGACTTTACGGTGCTCGCCGGTCAGGCAGAAGAGACTCCGCTACAGCCCGAGGATATTGATCCGATTAGTGAAGCCGAACTGTTCCTGAATTTTGGCCGCGATGAACAGGCAGAAGAGGTATTGAAAGACGCGATATTGCGTACGCCTGACAACCATCAGTTACATTTGAAATTGTTGGGTATTTACGCTAATCGTAAGGATGCGGCCGCCTTCTCGGTTGTCGCTATGCAGTTACATGGCACTGGAGATGCCGACGCGATGCGGCAGGCTGCTGAAATGGGCAGGAAGCTGGATCCGGATAATCCGCTGTATGCCGAAGACGGCTCCGAAAAAACTGTTGCCGAGGAGGTTGTTTCTGAAGAATCCGGCGTGGAACAGGCCGGTGATGAAGAAGCGAGTATTGAAGAAGCGGGCAGTGCTACCCTGTTGAGCCCCTCGTTCGGCGTGGAGGAGGCGCTTGCCGCACCTGAAGAGCTGTCTTCGGCCGACGAAGAGGTGGCGGACTTGCAAGCTGCGGAGCACACGCCGGATCAGGCGGGTACGATAGATTTCGATGTAACTGCCGCGCCCGTTGAACAAACGGCTGCAGTTGATTTTGAAGTGACAGCCATGCCAGAAATTACCGAGCAGGTAGAATCGGTCGATTTCGATGTGACCTCCACCCTGCCTTTGTCAGGCGCAGCCGAGGAATTGGATATGGATGTCTCCGGGAAGGAAACGGAGATAGCTGAAGTTGAACAGCAGGAAGTGGCATTGCCGAGCCTTGATGATTTGATTTTTGATGTCACACCCGTCTCAGAAGTCCAGAAAGAAGCCAAGGCCGAGACCGCCAGCACGGAAAACGAAGGCGGCATGGAATTTATGCTGGACTTCCCGATGGATGACATAGCAGAAACTCCGGCCTCACCTCCTCAGGTTATTGATCTGGCTGATATCAGTCTGGATATGGATGATGCAGTCGAAGCTGCCGGCAAACCTGTGGCAGAGGTTGCAGCCGGCACGCCGACAGCAGAGGTTAAGCCGGTTGAGAGGAGTGAGCAATGGCATGAGGTCACCACCAAACTGGATCTGGCAAGAGCGTATCAGGAGATGGGCGATGCGGTAGGCGCGCGTGAAATTCTCGATGAAGTTGTGCTGGAAGGTGATGAGGCGCAACAGCGTGAGGCGCAGTTAATTATCAGCCAGTTGGGATAATGGATTATTTTTGCACTACGGCAGCTCTTTGGTGAGCTGCCGTTTTTTTTGGAGCGACGTGCATGAAGTTACACCCCGCTACGCAAATATTGATCTGGTGTGTGCTGGTGGCCGCAATGCAATTTCTGACGCCCGCCACATTGCTGGTGACCGGCGCCCTGGTGCTATCGCTGGCCTTCGCGCTGTCCAGTCACAAGTTCGTCCAGTTGGTGCGGCGCACGCGCTGGATCTTGTTTTCATTGTGGCTGATATACGCCTACAGCACACCGGGGCAAGCTGTATGGGATGCACCGTTCAGTCCCAGTCTTGAAGGCTTGCTCGATGGCGGTTTGCAATTGATGCGTTTGCTGGTTGCCTTGGCTGGTCTGGCGATATTGCTGGATAGGCTGCACAGGCAGCAGCTGATGGCTGGTCTGTACAGTCTGTTTGCGCCGCTGGAATGGCTGGGGCTGTCGCGTGAACGACTGGCCGTGCGGCTGGCGCTGACTTTGCACTATGCCGAAGTCGCGATGTTGCGCGAAACGCGCAGCTGGCAAGACTGGCTGTACAGCCTGTTTGAGCCGCACGGGGAAGTGACTAAATCCATGGAGTTGCCGGTGTATCGTTTTGCACGCCTTGATGTGCTGCTGCTGGCGGGCGCGCTGCTGTTGCTATGGCTGGCGGTCTGATGAGAATCGCGCTGGGAGTGGAATACGACGGTCGCCCCTATTGTGGCTGGCAGAGTCAGGCTGAAGGGCAGACCGTGCAGGACGCGATGCAGGCTGCGTTGAGTCAGATCGCAGGTGCGCCGATTTCGGTCATTGCCGCAGGGCGCACTGACACCGGGGTGCATGCGCTGGAACAGGTGATACATTTCGATACGCAGGCGGAGCGTCCGTTGACGGCCTGGGTGCGTGGCGCGAACGCGCTGTTGCCGGACAGCATCGCGGTGCGCTGGGCGCATCTTGTGCCGGACGAGTTTCATGCGCGTTGTTCGGCGCACGGGCGCAGCTATCGCTATCTGCTGATCAATCGTCCGGTGCGCCCTGCAATACAGGCAGGGAAAGCAGGTTGGTTTCACGCGCCACTGGATGTGGCCGCGATGCAGGCGGCGGCGCAATGCCTGCTGGGCGAACATGATTTCAGCGCGTTCCGCGCTTCGCAATGTCAGGCCAAGTCTCCGGTCAAGACATTGAATAAGCTGGATATTTATCTGGACGGGGAGATGCTGGTGTTCGATGTCAGCGCCAATGCATTTTTGCACCACATGGTGCGTAATCTGGTGGGTTGTCTGGTGTATGTCGGCAAGGGTAAGTATCCGCCGGAATGGCTGGCCGGGGTGCTGGAAAGCCGTGAGCGCAGGCTTGCCGCGCCGACCTTCTCGCCTGATGGTTTATACTTGCGCCGCATTCAATACGATGCGAAGTGGGGCTTGCCGCAAAGGCAGGACTGAGGATTGAGGACTGAGGACTGAGGACTGAGTATGGATGAACGGGATGTTGTTAAAGCGCAAAATGTGGAAGCGGGAGTCGGGTTTTCTCAATCCTCGATCCTCAATCCTCAATCCTGCAGGGTCAAAATCTGCGGTATCACCCGTGCCGAAGATGCACGGGCTGTGGCGATGAGTGGCGCGGATGCAATCGGCCTGGTGTTTTATGAAAAAAGTCCACGTCATGTCAGTATCGTTCAGGCCGCAAAACTGGCGGCCGCGCTGCCGCCCTTCGTCACCGTGGTCGGGTTGTTCGTGAACGCCAGTGCAGAAACGGTGCGCGAGGTGCTGGCGGCCGTGTCGCTGGATGTGCTGCAATTCCACGGCGATGAAGCCCCCGAATTCTGTGAGCAATTCCATAAACCTTATCTCAAAGCAATCCGCGTCAAAGCCGGGGTGGATTTGTTACAATGCGCGGCGCGTTTTCATACCGCTCAGGGTTTGCTTCTGGACGCGCATGTGGAAGGGATTCCGGGTGGCACCGGAGCCAGTTTTGACTGGACTTTGATTCCCGAAAAAATGCCGCTGCCTTTGATTTTGTCAGGCGGGCTGAGCGTTGAAAATGTTGCCGCGGGAATCAGACAAGTACGGCCCTATGCGGTAGATGTATCGAGCGGTGTAGAGGCGGGCAAGGGAATGGACACACTGAAGGGTATAAACACCCTGAAGGGTGTGAAAGACGCGGCGAAGATCGCCCGTTTCATGCAAGAGGTTAAAAGTGTATAACTATCCAGACAGTACGGGTCATTTCGGCCAGTTCGGCGGCATCTACATGGCGGAAACGCTGATTCCGGCAGTGGAAGAATTGCGTGTGCAGTATCTGCGCTATCAAAACGACCCGGAATTCAAGGCTGAGTTTGCCTACGAATTGAAACATTATGTCGGGCGTCCCAGCCCGATTTATCACGCCAAAAACTGGTCCGACCGGCTGGGCGGTGCGCAGATTTACCTGAAGCGCGAAGACTTGAATCACACCGGTGCGCACAAGATCAATAATGCCATCGGCCAGGCCTTGCTCGCAAAACGCATGGGCAAGAAACGCGTGATCGCCGAGACAGGCGCGGGCATGCACGGTGTGGCGACGGCTACCGTGGCCGCGCGTTTCGGTATGGAGTGCATCGTTTACATGGGCGCGGAAGACATACAGCGTCAGTCGCCGAATGTGTACCGGATGAAATTGCTGGGCGCGACGGTAGTGCCGGTGGAGAGCGGATCGAAGACGCTCAAGGATGCATGCAACGAAGCGATACGCGACTGGGTGACCAACGTCGAGAGCACTTTTTACATCTTCGGCACGGCGGCAGGCCCGCACCCTTATCCGATGATGGTGCGTGATTTTCAGTGCGTGATAGGCAACGAAGCCAAAATCCAGATGCCGGAAATGATTGGTCGCCAGCCGGATGCGGTGATCGCCTGCGTCGGCGGAGGTTCCAATGCTATCGGCCTGTTCTATCCCTACATCGAGGAAAAAGACGTGCAGATCATCGGCGTGGAAGCGGGCGGCTACGGCATCGCCAGCGGACAGCACGCGGCGCCACTCACCGCAAACGCCAAGGTGGGCGTGCTGCATGGTAATCGTGTGAATCTGATGCAGGATGAAAACGGTCAGATTACCGAGACCATTCTATTTCTGCCGGTCTGGATTATCCCGGTGTCGGCCCTGAGCATTGCTGGCTTAAGGAAATCGGACGCGCGCAATATGTCGCGATTAACGATGACGAGGCGATGCAGGCATTTCACGATCTGTGCCGCTTTGAAGGCATCATTCCCGCGCTCGAATCCAGCCATGCGCTCGCGCATGCGGCGAAGATTGCGCCTGGAATGAGTAAAGACAAGGCCTTGCTGGTCAATCTGTCCGGTCGTGGCGATAAGGATATCAATACTGTGGCACGTCTTTCGGGGATTGCGCTATGAGCCGTATTCAAGCAACGTTTGACGCGCTCAAGCAGCAAAACCGCCGCGCATTGATTCCGTTCTTCACCGCTGGAGATCCGCATCCGGCGCTCACCGTTCCGTTGATGCATGCCATGGTGGCAGCGGGTGCGGATGTGATTGAGCTGGGCGTGCCGTTCTCCGACCCGATGGCCGACGGCCCGACCATACAGCGCGCTTCGGAGCGTGCGCTCAAGCAGGGCATGTCGCTGCGCGGCGTGCTGGATCTGGTCGCCATATTCCGCCAGCAGGACAATCGCACCCCGGTGGTGCTGATGGGCTACGGCAATCCGATCGAGGCGATGGGCTGGGATGTGTTCGCGCAACGCTGCGCGGAGGTGGGCGTGGATGGCGTGCTGACGGTGGATTTTCCGCCGGAAGAGAGTCACGATGCCTTCGAACATTTGCAAGGCCACGGCATTGATCCGATCTTTCTGCTGGCACCGACGACTGAAGACGCGCGCGTCGAACAGGTTGCAAAACTGGCGCGCGGCTATGTGTATTACGTTTCATTGAAGGGCGTGACCGGAGCGGGCAATCTCGATCTGTCTGCCATCGAGCAGAAGCTGCCTCAGTTGCGCAAACATATCAAGTTGCCTATCGGCGTGGGTTTCGGCATCCGCGATGCAGTGACCGCGCAGGCGGTGGCGAAGCTGTGCGATGGCGTGGTGGTGGGCAGCCGCATCGTGCAGGAAATCGAGAATTCGAATGACGCGACAGTGATCGCCAATGTCAGTGCATTGGTCAATGAATTAAGGCTGGCAATCAATCAGGCCTAAAGGAGATAACATGAGCTGGTTCCAAAAATTATTACCCCCGAAGATCAAGCGCCGTGTAGGCGAAGCCAAAAAAAACGTGCCGGAAGGCCTGTGGAGCAAGTGCCCCTCCTGCGAGACGGTACTGTATCACTCTGATTTACTGAAAAATTTGGGTGTATGTCCCACATGCAGTCATCACAACCGCGTTTCCGCACGCTGCCGTCTGGACTGGTTGCTCGATGCCGAAGGACGTTTTGAAATCGGCGCCGAGGTTCTGCCTGTGGATACGCTTAAGTTCAAGGATCAGAAAAAATACTCCGACCGTCTCATCGCCTCGAAGAAAAGCACGGATGAAGATGATGCGCTGGTGGTGATGCAGGGCAATATACGCACTGCGCCGGTCGTGGTCGCGTGTTTTGAATTCAGTTTCATGGGCGGTTCCATGGGTTCGGTAGTCGGAGAGCGTTTCGTGCGCGGCGTACAGGTCGCGCTGGAGCAGAAGTGCCCGTTCATTTGCTTCTCCGCCAGCGGCGGGGCGCGCATGCAGGAAGGCCTGTTGTCGCTGATGCAGATGGCCAAGACCTGCGCCGCGCTGACGCAACTGTCCGAAGAAAAGCTACCTTTCATTTCCGTGTTGACCGATCCCACCATGGGCGGCGTGTCCGCCAGCTTCGCCTTCATGGGTGACGTGGTGATTGCCGAGCCGGGCGCACTGATAGGCTTCGCCGGTGCGCGCGTGATTCAGCAGACCGTGCGCGAAACCCTGCCTGACGGCTTTCAGCGCGCGGAGTTCCTGCTCGAACACGGCGCGGTGGACATGATCATCGACCGCCGCGAGATGCGCAATCAGTTGGCGACGCTGACCACCTTGCTGACCAAAAAACCGGCTGTTGCGGAGGCCGAAGCGGTCTGACGGACATGGCAAGTTGCCCTGTCCTTTCCCTCCCCTTAATCCTCTGGTGGGACTACTGATAAGGCTACTCAATTCTGGCTAAGTGCTAGACCAAGCTATCATTGATAGCCATTCGACTAAGCTATCGAAGACGATAGCAAAGTCGCTGCTTATCCCGCATGGGGTAGAGGAGCCAAACAGGGTGCAATAGGCAACGGGCATTGCACCGGATGTACCCGATTTGGTGCAATGCGCTCCGCTTATTGACTACATAGATATGCCTATTACTCTGACCGATTGGCTCACTTATCTCGAATCACTACATCCCAAGACCATTGCGCTCGGTTTGACGCGGGTGGCCGAGGTTAAACAGCGGCTGCATCTTGACGCGGATTTTCCGTTGATTGTGGTTGGCGGCACCAACGGCAAAGGCTCGGTGTGCGCGATGCTGGAATCCATCCTGCATGCAGCCGGATACCGTGTCGGCTGCTATACCTCGCCGCACCTGCTGCACTACAACGAACGCGTGCGCATAGACAAACAACAAGCTTCCGATGAGGAGTTGTGCGCATCATTTGCGGAAATTGAACATGCACGCGGCGATATACCGCTTACTTATTTTGAGTTCGGTACGCTGGCGGCGATGCAACTGTTTATCGATCATAAGGTAGATGTCGCCATTCTTGAGGTGGGGCTGGGCGGCAGGCTGGATGCGGTGAATGTGTTTGATGCTGATTGTGCCGTGGTGACTTCGGTGGATATCGATCACACCGATTATCTGGGCGAGACGCGGGAAGAGATTGCCTTCGAGAAGGCGGGGATTTTCAGGCAAGGCCGTGTAGCGATTTGCGCGGACAGCGATGTGCCGCAGACGATACACGACCATGCGCAGGCGATCGGTGCGGACTTGTGGAGCATAGGGCGTGAATTCGGTTTTACAGCGCATCAGGGGCAATGGGATTATCGCAGCAAGGCAGGGTCGCGCAGTGCGCTGCCCCATCCGGCCTTGCGCGGCACGTTCCAGTTGCACAATGCGAGTGCCGCGCTGGCGGCGCTGGATGCGCTGAAAGAAAGGTTGCCGGTGAGCATGGCAGCGATACGTCGCGGATTGACAGAAGTGCAACTGGCAGGACGTTTCCAGTTCGTGCCGGGCAAGCCGCAATTGATCATGGATGTGGCGCATAACCCGCATGCGGCCCGTACGCTGGCGCAAAATTTGTCCGGCTTGCCGCCTTGTCCGCATACTTATGCCGTATTTGCGATGCTCAAGGACAAGGATATGGCGGGCGTGGCGGCGGCGATGGATCCGCATATCAATACCTGGCTGGTGGCCGGTATAGCCGCGCCACGCGGTGCCAGTGCTGAAGAATTGGCCGATGTGCTGCACCTTGCCGGGGTGCGCGGCGCGGTCATCCGTTTCCCTGATATTGCCGCTAGCGTCGCGCATGCCTGTGACGTGGCAGGCGAAAATGATAGAATCGTCATCTTTGGATCGTTCTACACCGTAGCGGAAGCTCTGCTGGTCAGAGGCGTGCGCGTGGTATGAACGATTCCTGTCTGCATAAACTGATTTTCAGGGCGGGCGGGGGATTTATTTTGGCGGGATCGGTTAATGGCTAAGCAAGGTACGGAAGAAGAACTGAATATCAAGCGTCGTGCGCGTCGTCGTCTGATCGGTGCGATTGCGCTGGCGCTGGCGATAGTCGTGATTTTGCCCATGGTGCTGGACAGTGAACCCAAGCCGAGCGGGCAGGGCATTGAATTGCGCATTCCGGCTGCCGATAAGGCGGGTGAGTTCGTTCCCGATGTTCCGGTGTCCGAAGTGGTGGAGGCGAGCGCAGAATCAGCTGTTGTCGTCAGTGCAGGTTCTGAGGTGATCGCCGTCGTTCCGGTCGAAAAATCGCCTGCTGCGCAGCCCGTTGCTTCAGGTCATATCACCAAACAGGAAGTTAAAAAACAGCCCGCTGCCACACCGGAGTCTGAGGTCGTGAAGGCCGAGGTCAGGCCAACGGAGGCGGCAAACTATGCCGTGCAGGTCGGCGCCTTCTCGAATGCAGCGACGGCGACGCAGGAAGCGGATAAATTGAAGGCGTGGGGCTTCAAGGCCTATACCGAATTGATCAGCGGTACCACGCGGGTACGTGTCGGGCCCTATGCGGATCGCGACAAGGCGGAAAAAGTGCGCTTGTTGTTGGAGAAGCGTGGCTTGCATCCGGTTATAACGGCGCTTAAATGACAGGGTTCGATTATGCTGCCATAGGCATTATGCTGGTGTCGTTGTTGCTGGGATTGTGGCGCGGTCTGGTTTATGAGGTGTTGTCGTTGCTGGGTTGGCCACTGGCGTTTGTGCTCAGCCGGATGTTTGCAGCAGATATCGAACCGTTGCTGCCTATCAGTCAGGAGGCAGCCCGTGTTGCGTTAGCTTATGCACTGGTGTTCATCGCAGCCTTGATCGTATGGGGTATGCTGGTCTGGTTGTTTGCAAAACTGATCAAGGCGGTTGGTTTGGGCGTGCTGGACAGTGTGCTGGGTGGTGTGTTCGGATTGTTGCGCGGCGTGCTGGTGATACTGGCCTTGGTATGGCTGGCGGGCATGTCGGATTTGCCTGATCAGCCGCTGTGGCGCGAGGCGCAATTCAGCCGGGTGGCGGAAGATGTCGCTATGCAGACAAAAGTATGGTTGCCGGACAATATTGCCGAGCGCATACATTATAAAAATCGTATTTAACTATTAGGAAATAAACATGTGCGGCATTCTCGGAGTGGTCTCATATACGCCAGCTAACCAGCTTTTATATGACGGCTTGCAGGTATTACAGCATCGAGGCCAGGATGCCGCCGGAATTGCGACCATGGATGGCGATACCATCCATCTGCATAAAGGCAACGGCCTGGTGCGCGATGTATTTCGCACCCGTAACATGCGCGCCTTGCAGGGCAATACGGGTATTGCACATGTGCGTTATCCGACCGCCGGTTCCGCAGTGGATCACAATGAAGCGCAACCCTTTTATGTAAATTCACCGTTCGGCATCGTGCTCGGACACAACGGCAATCTGACCAACGCCGAAGAACTCAAGAAACAGCTGTTCGTGCAGGATTTGCGCCACGTCAATACCAACTCTGACTCGGAAGTGCTGCTGAATGTGCTGGCGCATGAGTTGCAGGCTAAATGCAAAGGCTTGCGCCTGGATACGGAGACTATTTTCTCCGCTGTTTCCAGCGTACACCAGCGCTGTCGCGGTGCATATGCGGTGGTGGCGATTATTGCCGGTTATGGCTTGCTGGCGTTTCGCGATAGTCACGGCATACGCCCGCTGGTCATCGGCGTAAACGAAACCGAATCAGGCACGGAATATCTGATCGCTTCAGAAGGCGTTGCATTGGATACGCTGGGCTTCAAATTCATGCGCGACATCGCGCCTGGCGAAGCCGTATTTGTGGACTTCGATGGACAGCTGCACAGCAAGCAGTGCAGCGATAACCCCGTGTTAAATCCGTGCATATTCGAATATGTTTATTTTGCCCGCCCGGATTCGGTGATGGATGGCGTGTCAGTGTATGAGTCGCGTCTGTATATGGGCGAGTATCTGGCCGACAAGCTGGCACGCACCTGGCCGGAGATAGCCATCGACGTGGTCATCCCGATTCCCGATTCCAGTCGCCCCAGTGCACTGCAACTGGCGAATCATCTGAACATTCCATTCCGCGAAGGTTTTGTAAAGAATCGTTATATCGGACGTACCTTTATCATGCCGGGACAGGCGCTGCGCAAAAAATCAGTGCGTCAGAAGTTGAATGCCATCGGTGTCGAATTCAAGGGCAAGAACGTATTGCTGGTGGACGATTCCATCGTGCGTGGCACCACCAGTCGCGAGATCGTGCAAATGGCCCGGGATGCGGGGGCGCTGAAGGTGTATTTCGCCTCCGCAGCACCGCCGGTACGTTATCCCAATGTATATGGCATCGATATGCCCAGCCGTGCCGAATTGATCGCAACGGGGCGCAGCGATGAAGAAATCTGCCGCGAAATCGGCGCGGATGCATTGATTTATCAGGATCTGGAAGATTTGAAGGCGGCCGTTCGCAAGGCTAATCCTGAAATCATGGATTATGAGTCTTCCTGTTTTGACGGAATTTACATTACCGGTGACATTACACCGGCGTATCTGGACAAGATCGAGCAGGGGCGTGCGGGCGGCAAGGCAAACAAAGTTGTCGATGATGATCAGATGGAACTGGAACTGGCAATGAGTGCCACTTCGATGTGATTTTGTAGGCTGGGTTAGCGCAGCGCAACCCGGCAGGGCAAGGGGGATTTAATCAAATGAACGAAGAGAATTATCAGCCTGAAACGCTGGCGGTGCGTGCAGGTACGGTGCGCAGCCAGTTCGGCGAGCACAGTGAAGCGATGTTTCTGACATCCAGCTTCGTGTTCGACAGCGCTGCACAGGCGGCCGCCCGTTTCATCGGTGAGCAACCCGGCAATATCTATTCGCGCTTCACCAATCCCAGCGTCACGATGTTCGAAGAACGTCTTGCCGCGCTGGAAGGGGCGGAGCAATGCATCGCCACCGCATCCGGCATGGCGGCCATACTGTCGTGCGTCATGGGCGTGCTCAAGGCGGGCGATCATATCGTCGCGTCCGTCAGTCTGTTCGGCTCTACGGTGAATCTGTTCAATAACGTCATCAAGAAATTCGGTGTCGAGACGACCTATGTTTCCGCCACGGATGTGGCTGAGTGGCAGGCCGCAGTGCGACCCAATTCGCGTCTGTTTTTTCTGGAAACGCCGTCCAATCCGCTCACCGAAATTTCCGACATCGCGGCGATTGCCGCCGTGGCCAAAAACTGCGGCGCACTGCTGGCGGTGGATAACTGTTTCTGTACGCCTATCTTGCAACGCCCGATGGAAATGGGGGCGGATATTGTGATTCACTCCGCCACCAAATACATCGACGGGCAGGGGCGTGTGCTGGGCGGGGCGGTGCTGGGCAACAGGAAAAATCTCGAAGGCGTATACGGCTTTTTGCGTACCACCGGCCCTACCATGAGTGCATTCAATGCATGGATATTCCTGAAAGGCCTGGAGACGCTGAAACTGCGCATGGATGCGCACAGTGCCAATGCGCTGGAACTGGCCAAGTGGCTGGAGGCGCAGCCCAATGTGGCGCGGGTATTTTATCCGGGCTTGCCGTCGCACCCGCAACATGAATTGGCGATGCGCCAGCAGAAAACAGGCGGTGGCATCGTGTCTTTCGAGGTGAAAGGTGGTAAGGATGCCGCATGGCGCGTGATCGACGCAACCAAAATGCTCTCGATTACGGCTAATCTGGGTGACACGCGCACCACTATCTGTCATTCCGCCAGCACCACCCATGCGCGCATCAGCCCGGAGGCGCGCGCGGCGGCAGGCATCACGGATGGACTGATACGCATCGCTGTGGGCCTGGAGGCGGTGGTGGATATTCAGCACGATCTGCGCGGCTTGGCTGGCTGAGATGGATATCCTCGCCGCACAGGCAGGAGGGTTGCTCAAATCGCACGGGCTGATGCTGGCGACGGCGGAATCCTGTACCGGCGGCGGTGTGGCGCATGCGATTACCGAAATAGCAGGCAGTTCGACCTGGTTTGAGCGCGGGTTTGTAACTTATTCCAACCTGTCCAAACAGGAGATGCTGGGTGTGCTCGATGCGACGCTGGACCGTTATGGTGCGGTATCCGAGGCGGTGGTGCGTGAGATGGTGGAAGGTGTATTGCATCACAGCCACGCACAGCTGGCACTGGCGGTCAGCGGCATCGCGGGTCCGGGTGGAGGAACACAGGAAAAACCGGTAGGCACAGTTTGGTTTGCCTGGGGGATGCGGCACGGGGCTATCCATGCGCAGCGCCATCAGCTTGCCGGAAACCGCGCTGAAGTGCGTTCGCAGGCGGTGCGCATCGCGTTGCAGGGAATAATAGATTTGCTCAGCCAGCGCACAGAAACAGCTTGAGTCGATTGCTCGCGCGCAGGCGCGGAGATTGCGGAGTCAAAACAATCTCTTGCTACGTGCATCAATCGAACAGACAGGTTGAGATTAATCGCAACCATCTGTATCTAAAGTATTTTTGTTTATTTCTGTATAAAATACTGATTTTGAATCTGACGATCAGCTTTTGATTCAGATTCTCCGCCGAGTTCTCCGCGTCCTTACGTGATAAATTTTTTCAAAAAGAACGTTCGTTCTGTTCAAGCGTGCATGGGTATGCCATAATCCGCGCACAAATTTCTAAAGGATAAAAAAATGGACGACAATAAAAGTAAAGCACTCGCGGCTGCACTGAGCCAGATCGAGAAGCAATTCGGCAAGGGTTCCATCATGCGCCTCGGTGAAAACGAAGTGGCGCAGGATATACAGGTGGTTTCCACCGGTTCGCTGGGACTGGATATCGCACTTGGCGTAGGCGGTCTGCCGCGTGGACGCGTGGTCGAAATATATGGTCCGGAATCATCCGGCAAGACCACGCTGACGTTGCAAATTATCGCCGAGATGCAGAAGCTGGGCGGCACGGCGGCGTTTATCGATGCGGAACATGCGCTCGACCCGCAATATGCGCAGAAGCTCGGCGTCAAGGTCGAAGACCTGCTGATCTCGCAGCCGGACAACGGCGAGCAGGCGCTGGAGATCACCGACATGCTGGTGCGTTCCGGTTCGGTGGATGTGGTGGTGATTGACTCGGTTGCCGCGTTGACGCCGAAGGCGGAAATCGAAGGCGAAATGGGCGACGCGCAGATGGGCTTGCATGCGCGTCTGATGTCACAGGCGCTGCGCAAACTGACTGCGAATATCAAGCGCTCCAATACGCTGGTGATCTTCATCAATCAGATCCGCATGAAGATCGGCGTGATGTTCGGCAATCCTGAAACCACTACCGGCGGCAATGCGCTGAAGTTCTACGCTTCGGTGCGCCTGGATATTCGCCGCACCGGTTCGATCAAGAAGGGCGACGAAGTGATCGGCAATGAGACGCGCGTCAAGGTGGTGAAGAACAAGGTGGCGCCGCCGTTCAAGGAAGCGCGTTTCGATATCATGTTCGGTGAAGGCATCTCCCGCGAAGGCGAAGTCGTTGAGTTGGGTGTGGAGCATAAACTGGTGGAGAAATCCGGTGCCTGGTACAGCTACAAGGGCGAAAAAATCGGCCAGGGCAAGGACAACGCACGCGAATATCTGCGCGAGCATCCTGAAATTGCCTTTGAGATCGAGAACCGTGTGCGCGAAGCATTGGGCGTAGCCTTGCTGGATGCGGGCGGGAAGCCAGGCAAGAAAGCCGCTGCCAAGGCGAAGGTCGATGAGGAAAAAGCCTGAATTAAGTCTCAGGGCGCGGGCCTTGCAGTATCTGGCGCGGCGTGAGTACAGCCGCGCGGAACTGGCCGGCAAGTTGCGCCCTTATGCTCAGATCGAGGATGATTTCGAGCAGTTGCAGCCCGTCGATCTGGATGCCTTGCTCGATGATCTGACTGCGCGCGGCTGGTTGTCCGATGCCCGTGCCGCGACGCAACTGCTGCACGCCCGGCGTCCGCGCTTCGGCGCGCAGCGCATCACCCACGAAATGCGTCAGAAGGGTATCGGCGATGCGTTGATAGAGCAGGCGCTGCCCGTGTTAAAGGAAACTGAACTGGAATCGGCACGCGGCGTGTGGCAAAGAAAATTTGGCGTGCTGCCGCAGGATGACAAGGCAAAAGCCAAACAGATACGATTTCTGCAATCGCGCGGCTTCGGTTTCGACGTGATTTTCAAAGTGTTGCGAGATGCAGAGACAGATCAGGTCGAGTGAACGCGGTTGCGGGCGAGATTTGTGTTTTCTATGTGCTGATCGATTCCGGGCGCACCCCATAAAAACTGTACATTTTGCTCGTTTCGGGTAAATTGCAGCATTTGTGCAACACAACGGAACTTGTCCGATGATTGCTTATCTGACAGATTTTTTTAATTCCTAAAGGGAAAATATTATGACGCAGTATAGCAAACGCATGGTGATCGTTCATTGGCTGACTCTGATATTGCTGGTCGCAGCCTGGTTTCTGGGTGAATCGGTGCATGATCTGAGAAAATCTGAGGAGGGTGCGACTCTGGCTGGCTATATTGCGCACGCACTGGTGGGCGGTGCCGTGCTGCTGCTGACGGTCATGCGTCTGTTATTCCGCAGCAAGGACGGCGTGCCTGCACCACTGGGCAACACTCTTATGGATAAAGTGGCCAAGGGCATACAGCATCTGATGTACCTGGTGTTGTTCCTGCTGCCGGTGAGCGGGATGATGCAGGTCCTCACCAGTGACGTGAGCAAGGCATTGCTGGCAGGGGATGCGAGTCTTTTGCCGCAGAATTTTACCGGTGTGTCTGCCCTTGAGTTTCACGAAGTGCTGGTTACCGTGTTGATCGTATTGGCAGGCCTGCATATTCTGGGTGCGCTCAAGCATCAGTTCATCTCGAAAGATGGCCTGATGGAACGCATGATGTTGCGTCGCAAATAAGCCAATTCGGCGAAATGAAGGAAAGGGCACTGCGGTGCCCTTTTTTATTGGCGTCAATTGAGCATCAAGTTGCATGGCCTATCCGGCTTGCTGGTATATTCAGGCTTCTGGCAGGTGGCGCTGCACTGAAAATATAGGGGAAGGCAATGGCAGTTTACATATACTGGTTTCTGTTGGCTTTGGTATTGCTCGGACTGGAAATGGCAACAGGCACGTTCTATTTGCTGGTGCTCTCCATTGCGATGGCTGTAGGGGGGCTCGCCGCCTTGCTGGATGCGGGTGTCGCATGGCAATTGACGCTTTGTGCGCTGGCGACGGTCGTCGGCACGATGGTTTTGCGTTTATGGAAAAATGCTCACCTCAACAAGGTGGCTGATGCCAGTCTGGATGTCGGGCAGCCTGTGCAGGTAGAAACGTGGCACGAGAATGGCACAGTCCGGGTTTTATACCGTGGGGCTGCGTGGGATGCAGAGCCTGAATCTGCCGACATGCCACGCGAAGGAATGTTCTACATCAAGGAGATGCGCGGCTCCAGTCTGGTTTTGACGCATCGCAAACCGTAACACCCTAAGGAGGAAACATGGAAATCTCGTTGCTTATACTGGTCGCTGCCATTATTTTTATTGTCAAGGCACTCAAGGTGGTGCCACAGCAGCATTCATGGGTGGTCGAGCGCCTGGGGCGCTTTCATGCGGCGTTGTTGCCGGGGCTGAATATCGTCATCCCGTTTATTGATCGGGTTGCCTACAAGCACATGCTCAAGGAAGTCCCGCTCGATGTGCCCAGCCAGGTCTGCATTACCCGGGACAATACGCAACTGACGGTGGACGGCATTCTGTATTTTCAGGTGACCGATCCACGGCTGGCTTCCTATGGCACCAGCAATTACGTCGTGGCGATTACCCAGCTTGCACAGACGACTTTGCGTTCCGTCATAGGAAAGATGGAGCTGGACAAGACTTTCGAGGAACGTGACGACATCAACCGCGCCGTGGTTGCGGCACTGGATGAAGCCGCTACCAGCTGGGGTGTGAAGGTGTTGCGCTACGAGATCAAGGATCTGACCCCGCCCAAGGAAATTCTGCATGCCATGCAGGCGCAGATCACCGCCGAGCGCGAGAAACGCGCCCTGATTGCCGCCTCGGAAGGGCGCAAACAGGAGCAGATCAATATTGCTACAGGTGAACGTGAAGCCTTTATTCAGCGTTCCGAGGGTGAGAAGCAGGCGGCGATTAACAACGCACAGGGTGAGGCGGAAGCCATCAAGGCGGTTGCGGCGGCCACCGCCATGGCCATTTCTCAAGTCGCGCTGGCCATCCAGTCTCCCGGAGGCATGGATGCGGTTAATCTCAAGGTGGCGGAAAAGTATGTGGAAGCATTCGGCAATGTGGCCAAGGAAGGTAATACCTTGATTCTGCCGGGTAATCTGGCGGACATGGGCGCGATGGTGGCCACGGCGATGAGCATAGTGAAGGCGCAAAAATAACGCATATACAAGGTGGCAACTTCGCAGCTTTGAGATATCTAATCCGGCGCGAACCGGGGCGTCACGCTAATGCGTATTTTTGTTTACCCACAAAATCTGTGGATAAGGTTGTGGGTACTTATGTGGGTACACGCGCTAAGCATATGCTCTTTAAGGGCTTTAGCCCGGCTGCCTGTTTTTTGGCGTGTATATGTTTGCTAAAAACGGCAGTTCAATCTGCGGACAACTGCTTTTTGTAGGTTGATGTAAATTAGTCGTTGCTGAGGCTGGCGTGTGACTGCTTGGCAGGCAGAGTTAAAAAATGCTGCTCTGCAATACCCGGCCGATGCCGCCCAGGGCACCGAAGAATAGGGTCAGATGTGCCCAGGCCCAGAGCAGGTAGCGGCGCGACAGCTTCTCCGGGTTGAGATTACTGATCAGGAGTAATTTGCCGTCGCGGGGCATGCCGATAATGTGCATATCGGACAGCGCGCCGGCTTGTTGCTGCGTGATGGCCAGCTCGCGTTTGGCGGCTTGCCGGGCGAGCAGCCATTCGTCCATGCTCAGCTCGCCATCCTTGTTCAAGTCAAAACGTTGGTGCAAGGCCGGCATGTCTTTTTTCCATTCTGCCAGCAGCGCGCCCAGATCGGCGCGGCTGGCGCTTTCTATCATGCCGCTCTGGGTGCGAAACTCCCCGAGGACATAGATGTTGTCATTTTTGATCAGCTTCCATTCGGTGTAGCGATGATTCCCTTCATGCCAGCGATCGCGGTGCTGTGTTGTTATTTCGGCTTGTTCCGGGTCGACCACGCACAGTCCGCTGTCATCGCGCAACTGGAACGAATCCTGGCTCTCTCCACTGTCCTCCGTGACCCATTTGTTTCTTGAGGTGCGGCGCTCGACCTTGTAGCGATACCACAGACAGGGAAGTCGCCTCAGTTGGCTTAGCAAAGGCGGCTCGCCGAAGGGCTCGCCCCGCCCCGCCAGTTCCACATAGCCCTGGGCGGCGGAGGCGATTTTGGATGTAGGGGTATCACGAATCGCGCGCAGCCTGTTCAGCGACGAGAGCCAGGCGAACACGCTGATTATCGCCATGAGCGTAAGGCAATACAGCCAGCCACTGCGCGATTCCAGCCGGAAGCCGACGAGCAGCAGCAACAGCTGCGCGCCGGAGGTGATGAGCTGTACATAGCTGCGGCGCAGGGAAGCCAGCATGGGGGATTAACTGAATAGCGATTTCATGTCCACATCGGCCTTCTCGCTGCCGGAAAATTCCAGCAGCGGTTTGGCTTGATAGCTGAACATATTGGCGATCAGTGTGGCGGGAAACTGTTCGATGCCTACGTTGTAGATATTGACCGACTCGTTGTACAGCTCGCGACGGTCGGCAATGCCATTCTCCAGGCCGGTGATGCGCGTTTGCAACTGCATGAAGTTCTCATTGGTTCTGAGTTCCGGATAGGCTTCCGCCACGGCAAATATGCCGCCCAGTCCGGCGCGCAACATGTCTTCCGCCTGGCCTAGTGCGCCAATGTCCTGACGTTCGCGTGCGGATTGCACTTGTGAACGCGCTTCGATGACTTTTTGCAGCGTGCTCTGTTCGAATTCCTTGTATTGCTTGCACACTTCCACCAGCTTGGGCAGTTCATCGTGGCGCTGCTTGAGCAACACGTCGATATTAGCCCATGCCTTGGACACCGCATGTTTGATGTTGACCAGATGGTTGTACAGGCTGATGCCGTAGAAAATGACCACGGCTACCAAGCCAAGAAAAATCAGTGTGCTCATGTTCGCTCCTTGTGGCTGACTAAGACTTTACTGCAATTCAATCGTGCCGCTGACCTGCACCGTCATGCGCGATTCGCCACCGGCAAACTCCGGCGCCGGTATCGCGCTGTCTGACAGGGCGGAACTGCGCATCATCGGTGGTGGCATGCCGCCGCCGCGGTTGATGGAGAAACGCACGATCTTGTAAGATTTTGCGCCGACGGCGGTCTGTATCGCTACGGCGCGGTTCTGAAAGGCTTTGATAGCGACAGAGATCAGTTCATTCTCAATCTGACTGCGGGTATCCGGTGCGATCGTGAATTCCACGCTGCCCAGTTGCAGCGTGGATTGCAACTGCATGATCAGCTCGCCCGCAGCCTTGAAATCGCGGCTCTCCAGCTGAATCTCGCCATGTCCGCGCCAGGCGCTGATCTGATTGTTTTTTCCATACACAGGATAGGTGCGCTGATTGCCGCTGCGGGTCTTGACGGTAGCGAACGAGGCAGACAGTCTGAGTGCGCTGTTCAGTGCGGTATTGAGCTGCTGCGCGACATGAGACGGCTGTTTGTCCTGAATATCCGCGCTCAGGCGGGTGACCAGCAGGTCATTGGCAACTTCACGCGCGGCTTCGACCTGAAAATCCACGCGGTTATAGGCTTCGGCATGGGCCGAAATGCCGAAAGATAAAAGACTGCACAGCAAGATGATACGTAGCATGGCTCTCTCCCGAAGTGAGTGTGTATGCTAAAACAAAAAACATCCGTATTGTATTTTTCTGGTTATATAACCAGCGTGTTGTTCGCGCAGGTCTTGGCCTGTGCCAATCGCGCCAGCGTCGGCAGCAGGTTCAGGCCGGTTTCTTCCCTGAAGGCCTCGGCATTTTCTTTTAGATCGTCCAGATTAATGCTGACAGTCTCGCCCTCGGCGGCAAAGGCAATGGTATTGCCGCTCTCGCAGGAAGGGAATATCAGCGCGCGTCCGTCGAAGGCATCGTGAATATGTGTGAAGCCGCCCAGCACGCCTTTGCATAGGCCGAGCAGATTGACCGCCATGATGCCCTGGTCGCTTAAGCTGCTGCGGCAGGCCTGATAGAAAGGCAGGCTGTTCAATTCGCCGGGGTGGGCGTGTACGTAGAAACCATCCACCAGAATCAGGTCGAATTTTTTGTCTGTGCCGAGCACAAATTCCGCGCCGCAGCCGACCACCAGATGGATGCGTTTATCATCTTCCGGCAGCTTGAAAAAATGTTTGGCAGCGGCGACCACGGCCGGTTCTATCTCGACGATGGTCAGATGCGCCAGCGGGCGGTAACGATAAAGGAATTTGGTCAGCGAGGCTGCGCCCAGGCCGATCAGCAACACCTTGCGCGGCCAGCGCGCCTCGTCGCGTAGCAGCAGGCTGGCCATCATTTCGCGGGTATATTCCAGTTCCAGATTCCACGGGCGGGCAATGCGCATCGCGCCTTGTACCCAGCTTGAGCCAAAATGCAGATAGCGCACGCCGGCTTGTTCAGAGATGTCGATAGGTGTGGTCATGTGAGTGGTAAGTGGTAAGTGGTGAGTGGTGAGTGGTAGGGTGTCCATATATTTAAAAGTCGGCGCGCCTGATCGGTGACTTCCGTGGCGGTCATGCCAATGGCGATGCCCTGTGCTGCCAGTGCGTCGCCCGCCGCACCATGCAGGTGTACCGCCAGCAACAGCGCGTCATCAGCGCTCAGTCCCTGTGCGATGAAGGCGGCAATCATGCCGGTCAGCACATCGCCCATGCCGGGGCCGCTCATGCCGGAATTGCCGGTGGTGTTCACGAACATTTGTCCGTCGCGGGTGATGCACAGGCTGTCGGCGCCTTTGAGCACCAGTGCACAGCCAAACATGAGATTAAGTTTTTGCGCGGATGCTGTGCGATCCACCTGTACTTCTGCGCTGCTGCAATTGAGCAATCGCGCGGCTTCACCCGGATGCGGCGTGAGTACGGTTGCGCTGTCGCGTGCCCGCAGCAGGGTGTGAAGGTCAGGACGTTGCGCGAGAATATTCAGCGCATCCGCATCCAGTACCAGCGCGGCCTCGCTGTGCAGCGCATCGTACAGTCGTTTATGTGCGGTCATGCCGCGCCCCATGCCGCAGCCGATTGCCAGTACGGTGCAGGGCGGTAGTGCCGCTGCTGCGTCATGTATCATCAGTTCCGGCTGCATGTAATCCACTGAATGGGCGTTGTCCGTCAGCAGGCCTACATGCACGCAACCCGCGCCCAGCTTGAGCGCGGCGCGAGCCGCCAGCAGTGCCGCGCCTGTCATGCCCGCCGCGCCGCCGATGACGCCCGCCGTGCCAAAATTTCCCTTGTGACTGTCGTGCGGGCGCGCCCTCAGTCGTGAGGCGGCCTGTTGCTGCGTGATGACGGTAATCGATGAACTCATGGCGTTCTGTAGCGAATGTTAGTGGCAGGGCATAGTATAATCGCGTCCCGAATTTTATACTCACCGTCACCGTCATGTTCAAAGTCTCTGTCGGCAGTTCAGCCCTATCTACATTTCGTCTGGAAAAATTACGCCTCGCCCTGAGCGCCGTCGCGCCCGAGGTCGTTGTCATCGATGCGCGCCATTGCTATTTCAGCGCGCTGCAAGGCGCGAAGCTGGACCGCGCGCAAGCCGTTCTGCTGGACAAGGTGCTGGGTCTGGGTAAATCGGCGGACGAACCCGCGGGCGAACGCGTGCTGGTAGTGCCGCGTCTGGGCACGATTTCACCCTGGTCCACCAAGGCGACCGACATCGCGCAGCATTGCGGCCTGACCGGTGTGCAGCGCATCGAGCGCGGCGTGCAATATTACCTCGCGACCCGCAGCGGAAATGGGTTGAGTGAGGCCGAACGCGCCGCAGTGCTGCCCTTGTTGCATGACCGCATGACAGAGTCGGTGCTGGTCGCAATTGACGATGCGGCAGAAAAAATATTCGGTCACGGTGCGCCGCAACCGCTGGCCACGGTGGATGTATTGCAGGGCGGCTGCGAGGCTCTCGCCGCAGCCAACCGCGAAATGGGGCTGGCGCTGTCGCAGGATGAAATCGAATATCTGGTGGAAAACTTCCGCAAGCTGAAACGCAATCCGACCGATGTCGAGCTGATGATGTTCGCACAGGCCAATTCCGAGCATTGCCGCCACAAAATTTTTAATGCCGACTGGGTGATAGACGGTGTCGTGCAGGATATGTCGCTGTTCGGCATGATACGCAACACCCACAAAGTCAGCCCTGAGGGCACGGTGGTCGCTTATTCCGACAATTCGTCTGTGATTACCGGGGCGCGTATCGACCGTTTCTATCCGCGTGCCGACGGCAGTTATAAATTCAGTGAGGAATTGACGCATACCCTGATGAAGGTGGAGACGCATAACCACCCGACTGCGATTGCGCCCTTTGCCGGTGCGGCGACAGGTTCGGGCGGCGAGATACGCGACGAGGGCGCGACTGGTATCGGTTCCCGCCCCAAGGCCGGTCTGACCGGCTTCTCGGTATCCAATCTGAATATTCCCGGTTTTGAACAGCCCTGGGAATCCTATAGCCCTCTCTCTAACCCTCGCCCGCAAGCGGGAGAGGGGGTGGGGGAGAGGGTTGCAAATCAATATGGCAAACCGTCCCGCATCGTCACCGCACTGCAGATCATGCTGGACGGTCCGTTGGGCGGTGCGGCATTCAACAACGAATTTGGCCGCCCGAATCTGACCGGCTATTTCCGTACTTTCGAAGAAAACGTCGGCGGCGAGATGCGCGGCTATCACAAGCCCATTATGTTGGCGGGCGGGGTGGGCAGCATCTCGGCGATTCACACGCACAAGCACGATCTGCCGGTGGGCGCATTAGTGGTGCATCTGGGCGGGCCGGGCATGCTGATCGGTCTGGGCGGCGGTGCGGCATCGAGCATGGATACCGGCAGTAATGCCGAAAATCTGGATTTTGATTCGGTGCAGCGTGGCAACCCCGAGATGCAGCGTCGCGCGCAGGAGGTGATCGACCGTTGCTGGCAGTTGGGTGCAGATAATCCCATTCTGTCGATACACGATGTCGGTGCGGGCGGCATGTCCAATGCCTTGCCGGAACTGGTGCATGGCGGCGGGCGTGGCGCGAACTTTGAGTTGCGCAAGATTCCGCTGGACGAAACGGGTATGTCACCCAGACAGATATGGTGTAACGAATCGCAGGAACGTTATGTGCTGGCCATTGCGCCCGAGCGTCTGGATGAATTCCGCGCCTTCTGCGAACGTGAACGCTGTCCGTTTGCGGTGGTCGGCGTCGCCATCGAGGAAGACCGGATTATCGTGCATGACACCGAGTTTGATAACGATCCGGTCAACATGCCGCTGTCGGTATTGCTCGGCAAACCGCCCAAGATGACGCGCACGGTGGAGCGTGAAATACCCCGACTGGCGGCCTTCGATTCCGGGGCGCTCGACTTGCGCGAGTCCATCACCCGTGTATTGCGTCTGCCCGCCGTAGCCGACAAGACATTTTTGATCAGCATCGGCGATCGTACCGTGGGCGGCATGACCGCACGCGACCAGATGGTCGGCCCGTGGCAGGTGCCGGTGGCGGATGTGGCCGTCACGCTGATGGGTTTCAATACCCATCTCGCCGAAGCTTATGCGCTGGGCGAACGCACGCCGCTGGCACTGGTCAATGCTGCCGCGTCCGGGCGTATGGCCGTGGGCGAGGCGATTACCAACATCGCGGCGGCACGCATCGCCAAGATAGGCGACATCAAGCTATCGGCGAACTGGATGGCTGCAGCCGGTCATCACGGCGAAGATGCCGCGCTGTTCGATACCGTACGTGCGGTAGGCATGGAGCTGTGTCCTGACTTGGGTATCGGCATTCCGGTCGGCAAGGATTCTATGTCGATGAAAACCGCCTGGCAGGAAGGCGCAGAGAATAAATCCGTCACCGCACCGTTGTCGCTGATCGTGACCGCGTTCGCGCCCGGCATGGATGCGCGCAAGACGCTCACGCCGCAACTGTCTGCCGACCTCGACACCACGCTGTTGCTGATCGATCTGGGGCAGGGCAAGAATCGCATGGGCGGATCGGCGCTGGCTCAGGTGTACAAGCAGGTGGGCGATGTCGCGCCGGATGTGGATTCCGCTGCGCTGCTTAAATCCTTCTTTGAACTGATACAGTCGCTTAATTCGGACAACATACTGCTCGCCTATCACGACCGTTCCGATGGCGGCGCCTTCGTCTCCTTGTGCGAAATGTCCTTCGCATCGCACATCGGTCTGGATATCAAGCTCGACGAGATGCACGGCGATACCTTGCGCGCACTGTTCAACGAAGAACTCGGCGCGCTTGTTCAGGTGAAGAACAGCGATGTGGCGTATGTGCTGCAACGGGCGAATGACGTCGGGCTGAAGAGTGTGCAGAAGATCGCCACACCGAATCAGTGCGGCCTGATCGCCATAGCGCGCGGCAGCGACACGCTGTTCAGCGAAAGCGGCATGAACCTGCATCGTATCTGGTCGGAAACTACCTACCAGATGCAGAAGCTGCGCGACAATCCGGATTGCGCGCAATCCGAGTTCGACCGTCTGCTGGATGCGGCTGATCCCGGTCTGCATGCCAAACTGAGTTACGATCTGAACGAAGCACCGGCAATATTACGCAGCCGTCCGAAGATCGCGATCCTGCGCGAGCAGGGCGTGAACGGTCAGGTGGAAATGGCGGCGGCATTCGACCGTGCCGGATTCGCGGCGGTGGACGTGCACATGAGCGACATCATCAGCGGCCGCGTCAGCCTGAGCGACTTCAAGGGCGTCGCGGCGTGCGGCGGCTTCTCCTACGGCGACGTGCTGGGCGCGGGCGAGGGCTGGGCGAAATCCATTCTGCTCAATCCGCGTGCACGCGACGAATTCGAAGCCTTCTTTAAACGCGACGACACACTGGCATTAGGCGTGTGTAACGGCTGCCAGATGATGAGCAACTTGCACGAAATCATCCCCGGAGCCGAAAACTGGGCGCACTTCTCGCGCAACCAGTCCGAGCAATTCGAGGCGCGTTTCGTGATGGTGGAAGTGCAGCCGTCGGCGTCGGTGTTCTTCGACGGCATGGCCGGCAGCCGCATGCCTATCGTCGTCGCGCACGGCGAAGGCTATGCCGATTTTGGTAATGCCAAGCGTCTCAAAGCCGCGCAGGAACTGGTCACGCTGCGTTATGTCGATAATCGCGGCGCAGCGACAGAAACCTACCCGCTCAACCCGAACGGCTCGCCGCAAGGCATCACCGGCCTGACCACGCCAGACGGCCGCTTCAGTATCATGATGCCGCACCCCGAGCGCGTATTCCGCGCCGTGCAGCACTCCTGGCATCCGTCCGACTGGCAGGAAAACGGCGCCTGGCTGAAGATGTTCCAGAACGCAAGGAAATGGGTGGGTTAATGATCCCCTCTCCCTTGCAGGGATAGGGCTAGGGAGAGAGTAGAAACGATGAGGTGGCACCCACTGACGGAATAAGGGAAAAAGGCGATTGGGGGTCGCCTTTTTTATTGTGGTTGACCATAAGCACTCAACCGCATACACTTCAGCGTACATTATTCAGGACATAATCATGAACGCTATCCATGCAGGAATCACCATCGGGGTCACCGAATTGCGCGAGTCGCCGACACGCATTCTCAAGCGCGCCGAAGATGAAGACCAGGCAGTCGCCATTCTTAATCACAACAAGCCTGCGGGTTACATCATTTCGCCAAGAATGATGGAAGCCATGCTGGATTCCATCGCTGAACGCATCGCCGAAAATCGTGCGAAGACTCGCCTCTCCACATTGAGCAAAGCACGTAAGGTCAAGCTGGATGACCTATGAACTCGCCATCCATCCCGATGCCGAGAAGGAATGGGCAAAGTTGGATGGCAGCATCAAACGGCGCTTCAAAGAAAAATTCGCCAAAGAACGCCTCAAACATCCGCGAGTAGCGAAAGATGCGCTGCGCGAACTCCCCGATTGCTACAAAATCAAGATAACCACACCGCAGTTTCGATTGATCTACCACGTCAACGATGCCAAGCGTTTATTAACCATCCTCTCAGTCGCATCCAGAGATGATGTGTATGACGAGTTGAAGTCGAGGCTTTGAGGTAATTATTGGATAGGAAAGAAAAGGGCGACGGCTAAGTCGCCAATTTTATTAGTGGTCTGTCCCTGATTGTTCCTGATTGTTCCGAGCTGGTAATTGCCTGATAATTCGCTGCGCGTTCATCCAGGCGCGAGTTTTCCTGGTCGCTGCAATCAGGAATTGGTGGCCCTTCAATGCTATTTTTTAATCCGTTGGGTTCTGCTTTTGAAGCGCTCACCGTTGCTCTTGCTTGATCGCTGGAGATCGCGGATGGGCTGATTCCTCCGCCGGGCAGGAGTGTCTTTGCCGCATTCAATATGGCATCGGGACTGGGCGTCAGGCTGATGAGTTGCCCATCCAGTACTCTCAGCGCGTTATTGCTGGCACTCCTGGCGGTTTGAGCCAGACTAGCGTCGTTCGATTTGGCGTTGCTTACAGACCATGTGGCTTTTTCATAGGCGTTATTTTGGTTGTTGAGTTTTGCAATGTTTGGCTGGCAATGGCAGTATGACAAGGGCGGAATCGCATTGAGGTCTTCGATGTCTCTGTCAATCTGGTACAGGGTGCGGCTGGCCTTGTCGTTGATGCAGGATAGCGCCTGAATTCCGGCCTGATAGATTTCTGTCTGTGCGATGGGTGCAAAGAGTGAAGAGCCAACATAGGTGGCACCCGAAGCAAGAGCCAGATTTTTCATCGCGTGCGCATGGCTGCCATAAAGCCCATATCCTGCAGCTGCCAAGCCCAAACCGAATGTCGTTACCCCCAAGACCCGGTTGGTTTGCAGGCTGGAATTTCTCTTGCTTTCCAGGAGTTGTAGTTTTGCATTGGTTTCTTTAACAACAGCGGTTAATGCCGACATGTTTTTCGGTGCATCAGCCGTAATTTGATCTGGAGCCAGCATTCCGACTGTCGGATTGAAAAAGGTGCTGCAGCCCGTCATACAAAGAGACGTGGAGATTACAATTATCTTATGGAAATTGAAAAACGTTGGTTTGTAATGAATAAGTTGCCGAATAATCTGGCTGGTTTGGAATAGAACACAGCTTACGGGTGAAGCCGATAAAATCGCAGGCATGTTGTCCCCTAGATAATAGATTATTGGCTGGTTTTGTATATTGCAGGGTATGGTTGTAACCGTGGCCGGTCAATAGGCCAAACGGTCTATGTGCTTCAGGGGGCGTGTCATGATCGGTTTTCCTTGTTCGCTGGCGTAATCACCATTGCGCCAGCGCCTGAGTGGGCTACACTTGCCTTTCCTTTTGAACAATACCGAGTGGAATATATCGATGGAAAAAGATTTTTGGCTGGAGCGCTGGGAACGGGAAGAAACCGGGTTTCACCAGCAAGAGATTAATCCCTATTTGCGCCAATTCTGGCAGGAACTGCATCAGGTTCAGGGGGGCGAGATATTTGTGCCGCTGTGCGGTAAAAGTCTCGATATGCTATGGCTCAGATCTCAGGGGTGCGCTGTGTTGGGCGTGGAACTCAGTCCTGTCGCGGTGCAGGCGTTCTTTGAGGAAAGCGGATATAAGCCGGATCATGGCGTTGGTGAAAAATTTGATTACTGCGAAGCGGATCGCATGCGCATACTGTGTGGTGATTTTTTCGACCTGAGCCAGGAGGACTTGAAAAAAGTACACTCGGTATATGACCGCGCATCCATGGTCGCCTTGCCACCGGAAATGCGTGTACGCTATGTGCGCCACCTGGTCAGTGTCTTGCCGCCTGCAACACAGATACTGCTCATCACATTAGATTACCCCCAGGCAGAAATGGACGGCCCGCCGTTTGCATTATCCGGCGGAGAAATCGAGGCGCTCTACGGTGAATACGCAGAAATTCGCCTGCTGGCGCAGTGCGATGTACTGGCGGGTAACCCGCGCTTTGCGGCGCGCGGCCTGAGCCGCCTGCATGAAAGTATCTTTTTGCTGACACTCAACGCGTAAATACAGGCCTTGCCGTCGGCATCACTTTGCCGGAACAAAATAGTGTGATGCCGGCCCATTTGAAAGCCGGAACATTCAGAACCCGACCAGATCGTCGACCGGCAGTGCGAGCGGCGCGCCGGTGATGCGTTCCAGCGTCTTGCTGATGATGTCAATATTGTTGTCGAAGCCGCCATGCGATGCGCTTACGATCTTGTCGGGTTTATCGCTGCCGTTGCCACGCCGCGTGAGGATTTTATCTTCGTGGTGGACGGTAAGGCGACTCTTCAGTTTGCTGATTTCCGCAGCATTGCGCCAGTTGGTAAGGGCTTCAGCGGTGCTTGATGAACCGTTCCAGCCTGAATAATGCGGGTTGTAAACGTTTTCCAGGCCGAGGACAGGCATGCGTAAATCTGCCTCCAGCGCGTTGGAAACGAAGTAGAGCAGGGATTTCTGGTAGATATACGCCACATTGTCATCCTGCTCGCGCTGATCTGCCAGTATGTCCATATGCAGTTTTTTCATGATTTCGGCTTGGGGTGCATAGTGCCGGTTGGCAAAGGCGACGGTGCAAGCCGGTGCGTACAGATGGACGGATTTGACATGGTCTATCAGATTCTTCTGCGCCAGATTGCCGAGTAATCTGCCCAGGGCGATGGAGCCGGCGGAATGGCCCATGAGGTGTATCTCGAAGGCGTCTCCCCAGCTACCGGATAGCGAACGCAGTGCTTCGGTCAGCAGGTCGCCGCCTCGTCCGCTGTCCGCCGCGAGTTCGGCGTTTTCCTTCATTTCGCTCCACAGCGGGCGAGCGAGTGGACGACCTATGGTTTTTTCGATGACGGGATCGGTAATCTTGTCGTTCAGCCAGTCGCGTGCTCCCCCCGCTTTGCCTGCCGCGCCGGAAGCGGATTTATCCGCCAGAATGTTACCCAGCGATTCGAGCAGCCCACTCTTCCATATCAGGAACAGGGGATAACAGCCGTTGCCGAGGAAATAGCGTCCCATCGCCTGAGCCCGTTGTATTGCGGCTTTTTCACTGTTGAGTCCGCCGTGTGCATAGATCACCAGACGTTTTTTCTCGTACGCGTTTTTCCGGAACCAGTCGTCCGGCAGAACGCACGCCTGATTCTGCAGGGTGCGCGTCACGCCATCCAGTTTGTCGTAGCGACTGACGCAGCCATTGTTGCCCAGCACGATGCTGTGCTGATAGGCTGTTGCTTCGTCCCACCAGTTGGCTCGGGTGGCAGCGGCGGCAGCGCCCGACACTTCTCCGCCGGCAAGGCGGCCCGAAACGACTCCCGGCACACCCATTGCGGCGACCCAGACGTCCATGGCATGCGTTATCCAGTCGGCATAGCTGATCACGGCGAATCCGCCGACGCCCCACTGATCGCCCCAGGAGTTCTGGATTACGAAGCCGATGCGGTTGTAACCCACCAGCGCGAAGGCGTGCCCGCCGCTGCGTGAGGGATAGCCGTCATAGGCGATCACCGGGAGGGTGGCGTGGGAAGCAGGCGATTTGTCGCTGGTCTTGACCACATCCCATCCCTTATGGGTATAGGATGAAGCGTATATTGCGCCGACTTCCAGGATGGCTGCCTGCAAGTCGGTGATAGCCTGAGGGTCTATGCGGTAATATACCCCCAGCGTCCGTTCCGCCGCATCACTGTCCCAGCCGGATGTCGGCAGCGTGTCGTCTCCTCCGGCGTAAGGCCATATGGATTCCAGGCAGACACCGTTGTGATACCAGCCCTTGAGCGCGCCCCGACAGCTTGAGCCGTCATAGTTCTCGCCCTCGTATTCATCGAAACGCCGGGCAAATTTGTACAGCATGCGCGGGCTGACCGATTCGAGCTTTTTGGGCATTCCGGCAGACCGCCAGCGCAGGTAGTTGATCACGCAGGCCAGTCCGAAACCGGTGCATGCGCCTTCCTGACCCTGATCCAGAATGAGCCCGGCCTGGGTATAGCTGCCCATGAAATGCCGGATGTCGTCATCCGCTGGAAATGCCTGCGGCAGAGAATGCGGCGGCGGCATGTATTGCCGGTCGCGCAGATCTGCCGGGTCACGCGTTACATTGAGGGTTGCGCGCCGTGCCGTGACCGGAGCTGCTGCCCTGGCGCGCGCAGCGACGAGCGGTTGCGCGGCCCAGATTTTCTGCGCCATGCGGAAGGTTTCGGAAAAGCGCGCAAGCCCGTGGCTGCCGCCATTGACTACTTTGCGCGCTGCCTTCAGGTCGCCTTTGGCCAGCGCTTTGATCAGTCTGTCCCGGTGCGCATCAAGATAGGCGGCCAGCAGGCAGGCGGCCACTTCCGGCGCGCAGGCGCAATCCGGGTTGTCTGCCAGCGAAATATCGAGCAGCTTGCCGAATTTTTCGTAGTTATCCCGTCCGGTTAATTGTACAAAGCCCCGCCCGCGATAGCGCGCGCCGTCGCCTGAATTTTTGTTGCCCAGCTTGTATTCGTAGGCGCTGAAAGCGGCCTGTCCGGGCAGCGTATTAAAATGGGAAGGCAATTCGGCGATGGGCACGAAACCCTCGGTCTCGGCGCGTATTGTGCCCAGCGCGGCGCTGATCATATTTGCATCGGTCAGGTTGAAGGCGGCCAGTGCAGCTGTCACATAAGGCAGATTTCTGGAAATATTGGATGTCTTGGTATAGGGAAATAACTTGTTCACCAAGGCGCTATCGACGCTGACATCCAGTTTGCTGGCGGGTGTGATGCCCAGAGCGGACAAGGTGCGCGGCCCGGCGATGCCATCCGCCACCAGACCCACGCCGGACTGCCAGGCCCGCAGCGCCGTCTGAGTGTCGGCGTTGAAATCATCGCCAGTGGCCAAACCAGCATAAGCCGCTGCCCCTGCGCCCAGCGCTTTGCGCAAGGCCACTTTCAGCCCGGCGACATCCGCGCCGACGTTACCCCGCATCAGCAGTATCGTTTTGATGTCCACATTTGCCATTTTGTTTTCCTCTATAAAGGTGATTTAACAACCATAAACATTGAGTTAACCATCAGGACGGGGGGCGGAAGTCTGAGTTTGTGGCATTCTGGGCAATGGATTTGCTTTGCACAATAGGCCGGAATGCCTATGTATTCAGGCATAGGGATGCGGATTTACCGCGCTGAATCGCTCGATATAGGTGGAAGTGCGCAGGGGCGCGTTATAATGTGTTCCCTTGTCGTGCTGGTTTTCGCTTAATTTTCATTCTGGAGTTGTCTTGTTTAAACTCATTGGTTTTATTGCGGGTTATTATTTTTTAGGGTTTTTCGGGGCGCTGCTCGGGCTGTTCGCCGGGGCATTTTTTGATCGCATCAGGGCGTATGGTTCAGGTGCGATCAACCCCTTACAGAACGCATTGCGTCAGACCGTTTTTCTTGAGACGGTGTTCATTTCGATGGGCAAGCTGGCCAAGGCTGACGGGCATGTTTCTCAGGACGAGATCGCACATGTCGAGCAGTTCATGCAAAAACTGGGCATGACTGAGACGCATCGATCACAGGCTATCGCTTCGTTCAAACAGGGAGCTGCGCCGGATTTTGACATCGCGCCGACCTATCAGCGCTTCCAGGCTGTTTGCGGGCACACTAAGAACCTGAAGCAAATGTTGCTGGTTTATCTGATCGTGATGGCGTTGGCGGACGGGCATTTCCATCCGGCGGAAGAAGCCTTGCTCACCGACATCGCCGCTCGCCTCGGCTATGATCAGGCCGCGTTCCGGCAGTTGATGGACATGGTGCTGAATCAATCCCATTTTGCCGGCGGGCAGGCCAGTGCCGCTGATGCACTGGACGATGCCTATAAGGCGCTGGGTGTCAGTAAAGACAGCACGGATGCCGAGATTAAGCGCGCCTATCGCAAGCTGATCAGTCAATATCACCCTGACAAGCTGATCGGGCAAGGCATGCCGGAAGACATGATCGCCATGGCGACCGAGCAGGCCAAGGAGATTCAGCTTGCCTACGATATGATCAAGAAGAACCGTAACATCTGAGCACTTCCCTGCCGCCTTATTACGCGTAGCGCAAGTACAGTCAGTGTGCGCTACGCAGCTGGTTTTGGGTCGCTATGCGAGTTGACAGCTATGCGAGTTCAGCAGCCTGTTAGCGGTTCTTGGTTTTGGTCAGAAATACGGTGATTTCTTCGCGGTCGTGGTAGAGCTGTTTCGCCATGAGTTTGTAACTGATGCCTTCTTCGTCCAGACGGCTGCGTATGCCGCCCAGCGCGGCATCCAGCGCGGTGACGCGCTGTTTCATCGGCAGCTTCAGATTGAAGATCGCGTGTTTGCACCAGCCTGCCACGAACCATGCGCCTACCAGTTCGGCGACTTTGGCGGGCTTTTCGACCATGTCACAGATCAACCAGTCCACCGCCTTGCGCGGCGCGAATTTAAAGCCATCCTGCCTGAGATGTTCGACCAGCGGGTGTTTTGCCAGCACGCCCTTCATCGGGCCGTTGTCCACCGCCGTGACGCGGATGCCGCGACTGACCATCTGCCATGTCCAGCCGCCGGGAGCGGCACCCAGATCAACTGCGGTCATGCCGGCGCGCAGCAAACGTGTCTGTTCGCTTTTATCCATGAACGTCTCGATGGCTTCGGCCAGTTTCAGCGTAGAGCGGCTCGGTGCTTCGGCGGGTATGGACTGACGCGCTATCCCCATCAGGGCTGCCGAGCTGTTGTAGGGATCGCTGCTGCCGATCAGTACGGAGGCTTTGTCGGGGAAGAAAATGTGCAAACGCGCTGATTTGACATCATCCAGCAAGCGTCCCTGTTCGCGCAGTGCCGTTTCCAGCAGGGGTTGAAAACGCCGTACGAAGGCGGACAGGGTCTTGCCGTCGTTGGTGTCCGGGACTTCCAGCCACAGTGCGCCAAAATTTCCGGGCAGCGCGGCGATTGCGTTGAGTATCGGTGTCAGGCGGTCACGATCCGGCAATGCATCTATGGTGTGGTGCAGGCGAATCAGCTGGCGCGCGAAAATCAGTTCACGGAATGACAGGGCTTGCTCGTTGAGTGTGACGACGGCGTAACCGCTGTTGTTAATGATGTCGGATTGTTCGGCGATGACAGGCTTGTGTTGGCGTGCCTGACGCAGCGTCTCCTGTGCGCAATCCTGCTCGAAGCCGGCACGGCAATACAGCAGCCATTGCGTGAGTGAGGGCGTTTGAGTTCCGGAAGTACGCGGTTTGGTCGCGTTTTCCTGTGCGGGAATAGTCGGCTTTGTTGAAGCGACATTCAGGCTCAGGAGTCGGGTTAGTTTGGTGCCGACGCGCCGCGGTTTAACCGCATTTGTCTCCACAGCCGCGTTACGTGAATTTTGTTTGCCCGGGGCTTTGGATGCAGCATGGCGCGGCTTGAGCGCATCACCCCGTTCGGGTGCGGGCATCTTCGCTGAACCGCCGCGCGGGTGTGGTTTTGCGGTTGTCTTGTCCGCAGCGCGTCGCGGTTTTTCGGCAACGGCTTTTACCGAAACCCTGCCTGTCTTTGGTGTCGTTTTAACTCCGGCACGACGCGGCTTTAGCGCATCGTCCTTCGCGGAAACATCTCCCGGATTTGTCTTTTTTATCGTTTTCATGGCGCGCATTGTGGCACAGGTTTGGGGGGTAAGCGTGAAGGTGGTAATATCGGCGACTATTTTTTTGTGGTTTTAAGGGTAATGAGCAAGCGCTACGATTTGATTGTGTTCGATTGGGATGGCACGGTGATGGACTCGACGGCGATTATCGCAGGCTCGATTCAGTCCGCCTGTCGCGATCTGGGTTTGACGGTTCCCGACGATGAGACTGCGCGTCATGTGATTGGTCTGGGGCTGGAGCAGGCACTGCGCCATGCCGTGCCGGATGCGCCGGAGACGATGTATGCACCGCTGGTGGAACGTTACCGCCATTATTTTCTGGCACAGGATCAGGCGATACCTTTGTTCGAGGGCGCGCGTGAGACCATCGCGGAGCTGCACGAGGCGGGTTATGCGCTGGGTGTGGCCACCGGCAAGAGCCGTGCGGGGCTGGAAAGGGCGCTGGAATCCAGTGACATGAAGCGCTATTTTCACGCCACGCGCACGGCCGACCAGACTTTTTCCAAGCCGAATCCGGCGATGCTGTTTGAACTGATGGAAGAGCTGGCGGTCAGTGCAGAGCGCACGTTGATGGTGGGTGATACCACGCACGATGTGTTGCTGGCGCAGAACGCCGGGGTGGATGCGCTGGCGGTTGCGTTTGGCGCGCATCCGCCAGCGCAATTGCTGGCATTGCAACCGCTCGCGCTGCTGGATGATTTCGTGCAATTGCGTGCCTGGTTCAAGGCCAACGCTTAACCGTTTAATTAACTAAGGAAGCAATATGTCTGAACAGAATTGGGAACGCGGCGTGCTGGAGAAACTGGCGATGTCGGCGGTACAGGAGCAGCGTCGCGCGCGGCACTGGAGTATTTTTTTCAAGGTGCTGACTTTCGGCTACCTGTTCATCATGCTGTTCATCTTTATGGGCTGGTTCGACAAGAGCGAAGCGGCATTGAGTGCCGGCAAGCATACCGCGCTGGTGGATATGCAGGGCGTGATTGCGGCGGATAGCGTGGCGAGTGCCGATAATCTGATTCCCAGTCTGCAGGAAGCGTTTCAGGACAAGGGGACGCAAGGGGTGATCCTGCGTATCAACAGCCCCGGCGGCAGTCCGGTGCAGGCCGGGCAAATCAACGATGAGATACGTCGCTTGCGCGCCAAGTACCCGGCGATTCCATTGTATGTGGTGGTCGAGGATATTTGCGCGTCCGGCGGCTATTACGTGGCGGCGGCGGCGGACAAGATTTTTGTCGACAAGGCCAGCCTGATCGGTTCCATCGGTGTGTTGATGGATGGTTTCGGCTTTACCGGAACGATGGAGAAGCTGGGCGTGGAACGTCGGCTGGTTACCGCCGGTTCCAACAAGGGCTTCATGGATCCGTTCTCGACGGTACGTCCCGAGCAGCAGGAATATGCCAAACAGATGCTGGGTCAGATACACCAACAGTTCATCGATGTGGTCAGGCAGGGGCGCGGCAAGCGTCTCAAGGAAACGCCGGATACCTTCAGCGGTCTGGTGTGGAATGGTCAGGCGGGTGTGGCTATGGGTCTGGCAGATGGTTACGGCAGCGTGGAATCGGTGGCGCGTGATGTCATCAAGGCCGAGCATATCGTTGACTTTACCGTCAAGGAAGGATTCGCGGACAGGCTGGCGAAGCGCTTTGGCGCGGGCGTGGCGAGTGCGATCAGCTTTTCAACACAGAGCGGATTGGCGCTGCGTTATTAACAGGCCGGCAGTGTAGAATTTGCAGGCGTGAACGCTACCGATACGGACGGTCTGAGCACAGCGCAGGCACAACTGCGCCTCGCCGAGTCCGGCTACAACGAGCTGGCCCCGCCGCGCTCACGGCGATGGCACACGATAACCGCCGAGATGCTGCACGAACCGATATTCCTGTTGCTGCTTGCTGCAGGCGGTATTTACCTGTTGCTGGGCGCAGTCTCTGATGCGCTGATGCTGCTGGGTTTCGTCGCGATTATTATCGGCATGACGGTGTTTCAGGCGTACAAGAGCGAACGGGTGCTGGAAGCCTTGCGCGACTTGTCCAGCCCTCGCGCAAAGGTGATGCGCGATGGCCGTCAGCAACGCATCGCCGGACGCGAAGTGGTGCCCGGCGACTTGCTGCTGCTCAGTGAAGGCGACAGGGTTGCGGCGGACGCCGTGCTGCTCAGTTGCAACGATCTGTTTGCCGATGAATCCCTGCTGACCGGCGAATCCGTCCCGGTGCGCAAACAGCCCGGTGGCGCGGACTCGACAGTACGGGAGCCGGGCGGTGATGACCAGCCTTTCGTCTATGCCGGCACGGTGCTGGTGCAGGGCAGTGGCATCGGTCGGGTCACCGCCACTGGGCGCGCAAGCGCACTCGGACAGATAGGTCAGTCGCTGCAAGACACGCAAGGCGGCACCTCGCCGTTGCGCATCCAGACAGGCGTGCTGGTGCGCCGTCTGGTATTCATCGCGGCAGTGCTGTGCCTGACTCTGGTACTGATCTACGGTTACACGCACGGCCACTGGCTGAACGCGCTGCTGGCCGGAATCACTCTGGCGATGTCCACTCTGCCGGAAGAATTCCCGGTAATCCTGTCGATATTCATGTCGCTGGGCGCCTGGCGCATCTCAAGGCGCCATGTGCTGACGCGGCGGCTGGATGCGATCGAGACGCTGGGCGCCACCACCGTGCTGTGTACCGACAAAACCGGCACATTGACCGAAAATCGCATGGTGATACGTAAGCTGTATGGCGACGGTCAGATGCTGGATGTGCATGACCTGAACGCGCTGCCGGAACCCTGGCACGAACTGGTCGAATTCGGAATTTTAGCCAGCGAGCGCGAACCGTTCGACCCGATGGAACGTGCGCTGCATGAACTCGGGCAACGCACCCTCACGGGCAGCGAACATCTGCATGACGAATGGCAGATCGTGCACGAATACAGTCTGTCTCCCGAGATGCTGGCGATGTCGCATGTCTGGCAGAGCGATGATCAGCCGCATCACAGCGTGGCCGCCAAGGGTGCGCCGGAAGCGATCATCGACCTGTGCCATCTGCCCGAAGAGCAGGCGCAGGCTATCGGACAGATCGCCGCAGAAATGGCCGGTCAGGGCTTGCGCGTATTGGGTGTGGCGCGCGCCATGCTGCTGCCGGGCGAGTCGTGGCCGGAACGGCAGCACGACATTGAATTCTCCTTCGTCGGTCTGCTCGGATTGCAGGACCCGCTGCGCGCCGATGTAAAAGAGGCCATAGAACAGTGTCACGCCGCCGGCATTCGCGTGGTGATGATCACTGGCGACCACGTTCGTACTGCACAGGCCATTGCACGCGAACTTGGCCTGCCGGCGAATCGGGTGTTGAGCGGGGCTGAGCTGGACACGCTTTCCGATGCGGTGTTGCGCGCCCGGCTGCGCGAGGTGCAGGTGTTTGCGCGTATCGTGCCGCAACAGAAGCTGCGTCTGGTGGAAGCCTTCAAGGCCAATGGCGAAATCGTCGCGATGACCGGCGACGGCGTGAATGACGCACCCGCGCTGAAGGCGGCACACATCGGCGTCGCGATGGGCAGTCGCGGTACCGATGTCGCGCGTGAAGCGGCCGGCCTGGTGTTGCTTAAGGACGACTTTGCCTCGCTGGTCGCCACGGTGCGGCTGGGGCGGCGAATCTACGACAACCTGCGCCGTGCGATGAGCTATGTGCTGGCGGTGCATCTGCCGATAGTCGCAATGGTAATGTTCCCCGTTCTGCTGGGCGAGCCGCTATTGTTGATGCCGGCTCATATCATGTTTCTGGAACTGGTCATCGGCCCCGCCTGCTCGATCTTCTTCGAAGCCGAACCCGAAGAAGCCAACATCATGCAGCGCCCGCCCAGGGCGGCGAACGAAGTTTTGTTCGGCGGCAGGCAACTGGCATTCAGCCTGCTGCAGGGCGGCATCGCCGTCTGTGTCACCGTCGCGATCTATCTGTGGGCACGTTCGGCAGGCCATGACGATGACACCGTGCGTGCGCTGGTGTTCACGGCTATGGTGGCAGGCAACATCGCGCTGGTATTCGGCAACCGGACACAAAACGCGCCCGAACTGGAAAAAAATCCGACGCTGCGCTGGATATTGCTGGGTACCGGCGGCGGACTGGCGCTGGTGCTCAGTATCCCGGTGTTGCGCGAACTGTTCCATTTCTCGGGTAGCCTGCCGCTGATGTTGTTCGCCGGTCTGCTCGCGGCGGGCAGCGTGTATCTGCTGGTCATGGCGGTGAAACCGGCCACGCGCGCATAATCGCCGCTTGCACAGCGGGTGCAGAAAGCGCCTAATACGCCAATTCAGTTTTGGGTAAGGTCAGGTTGCCGGAAATTGCGTAAACGCGCACATGGCCCGTGGCGTCCGCCCCAAACTTCGATGCTGTTACTCCCCATGCCTGCGAGGATATTCAGGCATGGGGAGTGATCTCTTGCAGAATGACAGGAATTTGTCTGTTGAACCGCCGTGTACGACTCCGTACATCCGGTGGCGTGAGGGGGGCCGTGAGGCTTTTTTCTATTCCGATTAGAAGTCAACCGTTTTACTTGAAATCACTCCAATAATGGTATATTTTCTATGCCATGCGTATTTTTGAATTTGATGATTCAAAGAGTCAGGCGAATCTTTCCAAGCACGGGATCAATTTTATTGATGCACAGTTGCTATGGGACGATCCGAGACTATTGGAAATCCCGGCAAAAACCGAAGACGAGCCACGTTTTCTGGTAATCGGGCTTATCAATGTGAAGTACTGGTCAGCCGTTCTTACCTATCGGGGTGAAAATATCCGGCTTATTTCTGTTCGTCGATCACGAACTGAGGAGGTAACACTATATGAAAGCTAATACATTCGACAACCAGTTTGATGAAGGTGCTGACATAACCGCATCTCTGGACTTATCCAAGGCAAAACGAGTGTTGTTGAATCCGAAACGCGTCAATGTCGATTTTCCTGCCTGGATGGTTGAATCTCTGGATAGAGAAGCCGGAAAACTCGGTATTACACGGCAGTCCATTATCAAGGTGTGGCTGGCCGAACGCCTGGAAGATTCAGCTTCTTCTAACTCGCCGCTGAACCGGTCGCGCCGCATTGCGGCTTAAACTCGATATACTCCGATACGGGCGCGCCGGTTAGCTTTACGTTGACCTCTCACACCAATAGGTGACAATAGGCACACATCGCAGTAAACTCGTCGTATGAAACCATTTCGCTGGAATCCTGCTAAAAATGAGGCGCTGAAAGTTGGGCGTGGCATCTCGTTTGAGGTGATCGCACTTGCGATTGAGGCCGATGGTTTACTGGATGAATTACGCCACCCGAATATGGGGAAATATCCAAACCAGTCCGTTCTTGTCGTGGCGTTTGATAACTATGTTTACTTGGTGCCTTACGTTGAAGAGCCGGATCACTATTTTCTAAAAACAGTGATTCCAAGCAGGAAGGCCACCCGTGACTACTTGCTGAGGAGCAACCCTGATGAAAAAACTTGATGCATTTGAGAAAGAGCTTTTGGATGCCTACGAAAAGGGTGAACTCAAGTCCACCTCTCCGTCGAAAGCAAAATTGGCAAAATTCAAAGCCGCCGCTACAGCTACTTTTATCAAAGAAAAGCGGGTCAACATTCGCCTGTCCACGCCCGACCTGATGGATATTCAAGCCCGTGCGCTCGAAGAAGGTATGCCATACCAGACATTGATCGCCAGCGTGCTTCACAAGTTTGTGTCCGGGCGGCTTGTAGAATCACCATCCAGCCTAACCCGACATTCAATCCGGACTCCGCAAAAGCGCGGAGCCGATTAATTTTACGTGTGTGCCGGGCATGGCACGTAACTATGTCGGTGAAAGTCCGGCAGCCAGGTTTTGCAGAGCCGAAGGCTAGCGGACCGAAATAGGCGAAATAGGGGACAGAAATAGCAGAAACGAAATAGGGGACAGACCAGACACAGAAATACAGAAATAGGGGACCCAGAAATAGGGGACCAGAAATAGGGGACAGACCACGGTTTTAATACAGAAATAGGGGACAGACCACGGTTTTCTAAGCTCTGCTAGGCTGCTCCCCTATCCCAGCAAACTGGTTGAAGGAAACCGTGGTCTGTCCCCGGTTTCCCCGATTGGGCCGCACAAACACGCACAGGAAGTTAATTTTGATGGTTTACAGGGGGCAAAAATGAAAAAATGGTTCGTGTTTTTAGCAGTCATCACATTCTTGAGCGGCGCCTGCTTTGCACAAGACAAGCCGATGTCGAAGAAAGAGCAGCAGGCCAAGCAGAAGCAAACGAAGAAACAGCTCGCACCAATGGCTCTTGTCAAACAAGAGCCGAAGCAGCCGCCAGTTGTGATGTTTTCAATGGGTATGCTTGAAAGCGGACGCATTGATCCGGGATATATGGGCATCCCGGCTGCGGAAGCGATAGATGCAATAGAAAAGATAACTGGCGCTATGAAGGGTGAGTTTGAGTTAACCGCCGACTACAACGCTAGAGTATCTGAACTTTCAAGAAAGTTTTTGGGCGATTTTGGTGATGTTTTGGCTTTTACGGTTCCAGCCTCCAAGGGAAGAAAATATATCAATGGGCTGCAATACGAGTTCAATGCAGATACTGGTGATGTAAATTTATATGTGTTTCCCTCAGCAGAGTTGTACAACCGCAAATGGAATGGAATCGGAGCGCCGGACTATGCCACCAATCCAATAGAAAGCCGGTGGATATATCAGTTTAAGTTAAGCACGAAGATTGATTTGAAGAGCACTTATCAGGGAAAAAATGCTTATGGTACGACTGTTTTGGTAGAAAAAACAATCATGTCAGAGCTTGGAATTGCAGCAAAAAACCTTTTTAATTCTAAAGATTACGTGTTTAAGAGTCAATTTAGGCTGGAAAACTCTCGGGCAGCGCAAGAATTGCCGGCGCTGAAGGTATTGATTGTTATGAAGTTGGCCGCTCCTCCCTTTGTTGCTTACAACTACAGCCATGTGGAGCCGAGGCATGACAACCCGGTCGATATTTCCGTTAATGAGAAATACTTGACGGGTAACGTGATTGGGATCGTCTTCTACTCTGGCCTGACAGGTGAAATATTCGCGCGGTTTCCAGAAACTTTTGGTAAGCCAGTGCCCGAAGATAAGCCGGTTAATCAGTGAGATTTGACGTGGCGGACGATTTGGGAGCTTCAAAAAAGCGGATCGAGTTTTTCGTTTCCTATGCACATAGAAATCAGCAGCTTGCCGAGAATTTTATCGTAAAGCTTGTAGATCATCTACGCCCTTCGAAGGCATATGACTACAGACTTTGGATGGACTCTGGAATCATCCTCGGCGAGGAATGGGAAAAGCAAATCATTGAAGCAAGGGACAAATGCGATTTCGGTCTTCTCCTTGTCAGTCCAGCTTTTTTAGGGTCGAAGTTCATTGGTGAGAAAGAACTCCCTCATTTCGTTGGAAACAATCGCGCCCCTTCAATTCCCGTCATGTTGCAGCCTGTCGATCTTGAACTTCACGATTTGAGGGGCTTGAAAGTGCTCCAGATATTTCGATTCACGGGCCTCCGCTTCAAGGAACCACGTGCGTACGGAGAATGCAAGAGTAACGCAAGAGATGATTTTGTTCTCGCGCTATTCAGAGCCATCGAGGGAAAGCTCGCAGCAGCCTGCGAGCAAGAACGGGGTCAGGTCTTGCAATCAAGCATCCAGCCTAACGAGTAAGGTTAGGTCGTGATCGCGAAGCGAGCCACGATCTGAACCGTTTGTTGGACGAGCCCAGCGATGCTGATGTGCATCTCGTTATGGAATATCTCTCTGACTGTGGCGGTGCAACCGGGGCGTGTTACTCGCTACACCCCAAAATCTACCGCTAAAAGTTACCATTGCAGCAACCGATTGCGCTTAACCTGCCGTTTTAATGAATTTTCATTAAATTTCACCCTTTTGCAGGGCGAGTTTGTCCGCACCGGCCAGGCATGGCCGGTTAGGGAAGCGCTGATTTATTCGGTTTTGTCGTTGATGAAACTACTAGCCATTCTACTAAGCCACCATACAACGGTGGCAAGTGGCTGGTTATCCCGCGCATAAGTAGTGACTTTGCAATCGTTTTTTTGATTGCTTAGTCAATACTTAGTTGTTTCATCAGGCGGGAATCCAGTTAGATAAAGGCACTGGATCCCCGCTTTTGCGGGGATGAGTGCGCCCGTGAAGGCGCGCAAATAGCACGGTGCAAGTCCGTGTCGGAGTATGCCATATCTCCGTAGCTGAAGGTAACTGCGTCGTCGTGAGGCGGGGTGGGGAGCAACTGGAAGCGAACTGGCGGTCCGTAGTAAA
>JAURZN010000061.1 GCA_030653355.1 Gallionella sp.
CGGAAAGTGATTTTTTGTGGCGTTTCGCTAACTACTGACATTGCCTATCTCCTATTTATTTTTGCCTAGCACAATTGCATTGCTGACCAATTGATGTACACCGCCTACCATTCTTCTATCAAACCCGTAAATAGGCATGACCTTGGTAAATTGCGTCTTGCATATCGCGCAAATACAAGCCATGAAATTTACCTTCTGCATATCCGTAACCTGTTGCAGCATTTCCATTCTCGGCAATGCACCCTTGACGCGCACATTGATCAAGTCATCGGTCAGCACGCCACCGCCACCGCCGCAACAGAATGTGCGCTCGTGCGTCGTGCTGGGGTCCATATCAACATAATTGTTGGCAACCGCCCTGATGATATTTCGCGGAATGTCGAACTGACCGCCCGGATAATCACCCATACGTGATCCGCGTGCCACATTGCATGAATCGTGGAATGTAACGATGAGATTGTCGTTGGCTGATTTATCCAGCTCAATACGCTCATCCTCTATCATGTCCCAGGTGAATTCGCATATATGCGCGGGCTGTTTATAGCGATGATCCAGTTGTTTTTGCAGCATTTGTGCAAAACGGTCATTGGCATCCGCGCCATCACCCACACCCGTCAAGGTGTTCCAGAAGCTGTAAGCAACGCGCCAGGCATGGCCACATTCTCCGACCACGATACGCTTGACACCCAGTTCCAGCGCGGCCTGACGAATACGCAAAGCGGCCTGGCGCAACTGATCATAGTTGCCTATGAACATGCCGAAGTTACCTGCTTCCGACGACATGGACGAAAGCGTCCAGCTGGTACCCGTTGCATGAAATACCTTGGCGTAACCGATCAGACTATCTATATGCGGTTCGGCGAAGAAGTCTGCCGAAGGGGTAATCAACAGCACTTCCGCGCCCTTGACATCCATGGGAAAAAGCACATCAATCCCGGTAGCTTCCTTTACGTCTTCTTCCAGGCCTTCCAGCGTATCTTTAAGCGCAGGCGCAGGCAGGCCCAGATTGTTGCCTATCTTGTGTACCTTACCGAGGATTTCCAGCGAGTACTTTTGGCCATAGCCTATTGATTGCAAAATCTCGCGCGCCGCCATGGTGACTTCAGCCGTGTCTATGCCATACGGGCAGAAGACCGAACAGCGGCGACATTCAGAACACTGGTGAAAATAGTTATGCCATTCGTCCAGCACTTCGCGAGTCAAATCGCGCGCGCCAACCAGTTTCGGAAATAATTTACCGGGCAGCGTAAAGTAACGACGATATACACTGCGCAACAAATCCTGACGCGCAACAGGCATATTCTTCGGATCTTGCGTTCCGATAAAATAGTGACACTTGTCCGAGCAGGCTCCACAGTGCACGCAGGCATCCATGTAAACTTTAAGTGAACGGAAGCGTGTCAGCAGATCGCCCATTTTGGCGATGGCCTTGTCATGCCAGTCATCCACGAGATGACCGGGAAATCCGAGCGCCTCGTTAATTTTGTCCGTGGCAACGAAAGGACCCTTGCCTTCCATCGCACCCGGTATCAATTTAGGGATGATGGGAATACTACGATAAGCGGGTGGCGTAATATCAGCCATGCTATTTCTCCGATTCCATTTTGGCGGCCCATGCAGAGATATGCCGTTTTTCTCTTGGGTTATCAGCCTGATTGCGGGTCGGCGAAAAAAATACTCCCGGTGCATGAAGCAACTTGCTGAAGGGGAAGATCACCAGGAGTACCACAACCGAAAACAAATGCAGTACGAGTATCGTATCTGCGGGCAAGGGCTGAATACTAAAATGCATCAGTCCTTGAAAAAATATTTTGACAGCGATCACATCCGTATGAGCAACAAACTTCATCATCAGTCCGGATATGGCGATAGCGATAAACAACAGCAACATCAGATGATCAGACGGCGTGGAAATGTAACGTATGCGCTCGACAAATAAACGTCTGGCCCACAAGCCGCACAGACCGAGCAGCATGGCAATCCCTGCATAGATACCGAATGGCTGAATAAACACGACCCAACCCCATACGGGCTCGATAAAATAACGCAGGTGACGCAACACCACGAGAGCCATACTGGCGTGGAATAACCAACCCAAGGCCCAAGTCCACAAATTAGCTTTAAACAGGCTTTCAAACAACACCACCTCGCGTGTCATACGCAACACCACGCCGCCGGTTGTAGTCGGCGCGGGCGTGGTGGGTATCTTCAGCGGTGCAGGTGTAACAGCATAAGTACGGATGCGATGAAACAGCCCGACGACGAACAGTAGAGTCGCAAGATAAAAAAGAATCGCAAGCAGTGCATTCATCGTAGGGCCCTAATCCTTAGTGGATCAAACGCAACCAGTTGGCTTAGGCAGACCGGCGATTTTGCACGCCTGCTTACCCGGACCATATGGGAACAAGCCATACAGGTATTCGCTATTACCCTTGTCCGCACCCAGCTTCTTGCCGATGGACTTGGTCAACACGCGAACTGCAGGAGCGATCTGATACTCTTCAAAATATTCACGCAGGAAATTGACGACTTCCCAGTGCTGATCGGACATATCGATGTTTTCAGTCTTTGCGATGTAATCCGCAACTTCTGCATTCCACTCGGACAAGTTAAGCAAATAACCTTCTTCGTCCGTTTCGTAACTTTTACCGCCGACTTCGATACTTGACATACTGATTCTCCTTCTGTGTAGAACTGATTAAAGCCACGATTGGCAAGTTTTGTTACTGGCTGCCAGTTCGACAAAACCAGCATAATCGACCGGCAAAACTCCTTCAACGAGTCGGTCGCCCAGACCGCGCGCGTCAAGATCGGGCATCAGCACATGTACTCTGAATTTCCCCATCGCTGCACGCAACTTTGCTTCTACTGCAGTACCACGCGTCACCGCATAGACACCAACCTCAATGAGCAGAATATCCCCACCCGTTGCGGTATTCAAACAACTTTCCAGCGTATTGCTGGTCAGTGGTGATTTGTTGACGATATGTAACATGCTTGCCCCTTAAAAACTCAAGACCACGTCTTGTTCATCCATCAGCGCACCCATTTCAGCGCGACTGAGCACCGTGACACTCACCAGAAAATCTTCTTCGGTGAGGCCGCGTGCATCCATGGATTCCTTATCGACATACAGCTTTTCGACGTCATAATCTTCCAGCGCACGATAGGCGGGCGAGAAGTTTTTAGTCTCGATACCCTTCGTCTGCTGCCCCTTCTTCAACTGATACACACCGTCATCCAGGAACATCAGCGACACATCCTGATCGAAGGCTGCCGTGATAAGCACCACTTCCAGCGACTCCAACGCATAAATCGTCCCGTAAGGTGCCTTGCGGTTGACGAACATGAACTTCTTGACTTCACTCATTTCGTCTCTCCTTAATCGCCGAAGGTAACCAGGCGATCACACTTGATACCTGACTCAACCAACTGCCCCAACCCCGAAATACGGAAACCCTGCGCCAGATTTTCATCCTTGATACCCCGACGCAAAGCGGCTGCGACACAAACAACCAGATCGACCTTATGCTCTTCCGCCAGTTTGCTCCAGCGATTCACAATATGTCGGTCATCCTGTGGCGGCTCTGTCAATTTTGACGCGTTATTAACGCCATCATGATAGAAAAACACACGCCACACCTCATGACCATTTTCGATGGCGGCCTTGGTAAACAGATAGGCCGAATCACTGGCCTGATGCTGATAAGGCCCTTCATTCACTACTATTCCGAACTTCATCTTTTACCCTCCGTTTAGAAGCGGATATGCGTCGAAGCGTTCAGATTAGCACGCGAACCACGCCAATCGTCGATCAAATACTTGGTGAACGGCAAACCGGTCTTCTCGAAGAAACGCGGCCAGCCTATGCGCTCGATCCAGTCAGCAATACGCTCCCAGGGACGCGCATCTGCCTTGTAAACGGTGAGGATATTCTTCA
>JAURZN010000063.1 GCA_030653355.1 Gallionella sp.
CATAAGCTGGACTGTAGTGTGGAAATGCTGGGTGAAGCGGTGCAGGCCGCCGGATTCGGGTTGTTCGAGGCGGATTTGAAGGGGATCAAGGGCAAGAAGAATCTGCTCAATGCGCTGGCGCAGGCCACAGCTTATTCTGACGAATTTGGATCCAATTGGGACGCGCTGGTTGACGTGTTGTGCGACTTGTCATGGCATGCTGCACCCGGTTATGTGTTGTTGTTGCGCAATGTCAGCCCTACGCTGGGTTTGTCTGCCAACGACAGGGAAATCGCGCAGGATATATTTGATGATACGGTGGTGTACTGGCGGCAGCGTAACAAACCATTCTGGATCTTTTTTGCGTAATCATGTCAGGTAAAAAACAGCCTGTTTCGGTACTGGTGGTGATCTATAACACGGAGCTTGATGTGTTGTTGCTTGAGCGTGCCGATCATCCTGGCTATTGGCAATCCGTGACCGGCAGTCGTGAAGGTGACGAAGACTTGCGCGTCACGGCGACACGTGAAGTGTTCGAGGAGACGGGTCTGGACGCCAGTCTGTACACGCTCATTGACTGGCAATTGCAAAACAGCTATGAAATTTATCCGCACTGGCGGCATCGTTATCCTGCCGGCATTACCCAAAACACCGAACATGTGTTTGGTTTGCAGCTGCCCGATCGCGTTCCGATCACGATAGCAGCACGCGAACATCTGAAGTTTCAGTGGTTGCCGTGGCAGGATGCTGCGCAGAAAGTCTTTTCGCCGAGCAATCGTGCGGCGATAGTGTCATTGCCTGATCGCATGATAACTTTCTGATATTTAAGGAAATAGGATGTTTAAGCAGCTTGTTTTTGGACTAACTGAAAAGGGTGAACGCGAAATTCGCCTGTGTATGCTCAGTCTGAGCGGTGATGCACAGCTTATTTTGCCCTTGTTTGGTAAAAGCTCGACCGTTGATAAAGTCGTGGCAATGTTGCCCCCTATCGCGCGTTCCGGCGTGCCAGTGATAGTTAGTCAATTGCTGGCAGCAGGATATATTGTTCAGCAGGACACGGTGCTATCCCCTAACACCCCCCGGCCAGCGGGTGAGGCTTCCTATACGGCAATGCCGGTCATGGATTTTTATTCGGATGCAGAGATGCCGAACTCCCAGGTCGGGCGTCTCTTGGAATCCATAAACGGGATTAAACCCGATGTTGCGGAAACAAATCTTGTTCTCCGAGGGATGGTTGAATATGCGCTGTCGCACCCGGAGCCTGAAAAACCATCCGGCGGGTGTGCGGCGGTCACGACATCGAATTCAGGCACCATGCTGGAGACATTGCGCGAGCTGGTTTTCTTCAATGATTTCACTGCGGCAGAGTTGTCGGAAGTCGCGTATATCGTGTTATGGCACGAGCGTGAAAAAAACCAGCTCATTCTGCGTGAAGGCGAGGTGGTCAATTCGTTCTTTGTGCTGTTGAACGGGACAGCTGCGGTGCTCAAGGAGCAGAGTCCGATTGGCCTGATACAGCAAGGCGAAAGTTTTGGTGAGTTTGCCTATATCATGGGCGAGCAGGCAAGCCATACGGCCGATGTGATCGCGAAGAGTTACGTCGAGTTTCTGGAATTCCCGACAGACAAGTTGAAACTGGCTACGCCACAGGTGCGACTTCAGTTTGCCAGCGCATTTGCGCGCGTACAAACGCAGCGACTGATCTGCGCCAATGAGCAAATTGTCAGTTTGCTGGCAGATAAATACAGGTGAGATTGAACGGTATGACTGAATCCATTATTGCTGTGGCTTATGATCATCCGGGATGCTCTACCGCCTCCGCGTGGGCCAGAAAGGCACACGAGCCTAACCCTCAGGAAAAAGCCGCGTTGATTGCACGCATCAAGCGCCTGTTGCAGGAGCAGGATGCGGTGCTGGTGGCCCATTATTACGTGCATTCCGACTTGCAGGATCTGGCCGAGCAGACGGGCGGCATCGTCTCGGATTCGCTGGATATGGCCAATTTCGGTCACCGGCACCCGGCCAAAACCATCGTCGTGGCGGGCGTGCGCTTCATGGGCGAGACGGCGAAGATACTCAATCCCGAAAAACGCGTGTTGATGCCTGATCTGGAAGCGGAATGTTCGCTCGATCTGGGCTGCCCTGCGGATGAATTCGCCGCGTTTTGTGATGCGCATCCCGATCGCACCGTGGTGGTCTATGCCAACACCAGTGCGGCAGTGAAGGCGCGTGCAGACTGGATGGTGACCAGTTCCATCGCCTTGCCTGTGGTTAAACACCTCATGGAACAGGGCAAAAAAATCCTCTGGGCGCCGGATCGCCATCTGGGTGCTTATGTGCAGGAACAGACCGGCGCCGACATGTTGTTGTGGCAGGGCGCGTGCGTGGTGCATGACGAGTACAAGGCTAAGGAGCTCATCGCGCTGAAGGCGCAGCATCCGGGTTGCATCGTGCTGGTCCACCCTGAGTCGCCGCGTGCCGTGATTCAGCTGGCAGATGTGGTGGGTTCGACTACGCAACTGATCACGGCTGCGCAGCGTTCTGATGCGAAGGTGTTTATAGTCGCTACCGACAACGGCATCCTGCACAAGATGCGCACGCTGTGTCCGGATAAACTGTTCCTCGAAGCGCCCACCGCAGGTGCGGGTGCCAACTGCACCAGTTGCAGCCATTGCCCATGGATGGCGATGAACGGTTTGATCAATCTGGCCGAGGTGCTGGAGAGAGCGGGAGAGTCGCCGCGCAGCGGCGGGGTACTCACCGGCCTACCCCTTGCGGGTGCCGGCACGAATGAAATATTCGTTGCCCCGTCTATCATCCCGCGTGCCGTGCTGCCGATACAGCGTATGCTGGACTTCGCGCGTCAGATCAAGCTGCCGACCAGCGGCATCGGCAACGCCTGATTTGCCGCCAATAGACAGGCGTGCCGGCATAGGGCTGAATGAAAGTGCGCAAAGCTTTGGCTCAACGATCAGCAGGCGGATGACTATCCAATTGCATGGAAAAGCAATTTCACGCGGAGGTGTGGAGAACGCGGAGGAAGGCAACTTCTCGCGAAATTACTCCCATCATTAATGCCATTGCGACTCTCAGCTTATATGACGAGATTTTCTCCGCGTTCTCCGCGCCTCCGCGTGAGTATGGTTTTGATTTTGACTCATTAACCTGGCGCCACAGTTAATAGTGAACCTTATGTTTTGCCGGAATCCTGATCGTGGCCGTGCCGCTTGTATAGCGCGGTCATGATGCCTGATAGCAGCAGGCCGAATACCAGGATGATGATGTAGATGCTGAAATCCAGTTTCTGCATCACGGCATACAGTCCCAGCATGGCGAAGATGCTCAGATTTTCGTTGAAATTCTGCACTGCGATCGAGCTGCCCGCACCCATCAGTAAATGACCGCGATGCTGTAGCAGCGCGTTCATCGGTACGACGAAGTAACCGCCCATGGCACCTATGGTGATCAGCAGCAGAATGGCCAGCGTACTGTTGGTGACGGGTATCATAATCAGTACGGCTACCCCCATCGCGATACCGACCGGCAGGACTTTTACCGAGTTTTCCAGCTGGACGAATTTTGCCGCCAGCACCGATCCGAGGGCGATGCCGACGGCGACCCAGGCGGTCAGTTTGGCAGCGGCGCCGATGTCGTAATTCAGCGCCACTGCCGCCCAGCCCAGCACCAGCAGACGCAGGGTGGCGCCCGCCCCCCAGAATAACGTGGTCACCGCCAGCGATACCTGA
>JAURZN010000066.1 GCA_030653355.1 Gallionella sp.
CCATCACGACCTGGCCGGCCTGAATATGGGCGGAGCCACCCTTGTTGATGAGCACTTTCCGTTTGAAAACATCAATTTCGGCATACACGATCTCGGCAAACTGAACCGAAAACTGATTGCGTTGTTGCATTGCCATCAAATTGCGCAATTGCTGATTTTCTTGCAGCAATGATTGCGATTGCACCAGTTGCGCGGAATCACGCTCGTGCTGACGATGCAACACCTCGTTCGCTTCCAGCAAGCGGCTTTGCGCGACCAGAAAGTCGCCCGTCTTATGCCATAGCGTGCCCGGCAGCGTTGCCAAATGCTGTATCGGTGAAACCAGCACCGATAGCGCACTCCGGGCCGCTTCAAGATAACGAAAACGCGCATCTACAAACATCAGCAGCAAGGAAAGCACCGCAAAAAACACCAGCCGTGCACCGGGACTAGGTCCGCGATTGAAAACCTGAAAAGTTTGCGTGCTATCCATCTTGGCGGGTAAGTGGTGAGTAGAGAGTAGTAAGTGGCGAGTGGTTCGGCACTGTGTGCCTCAGTGGTTAGTGAAATGCTCGGGCAGTAAGTAGAAAATGGGAAGTGAGAAAAACCGCTTCCCCCACTTCCCACTTACCACTGACTACTTCCCGGTATTTTTTATTCTGTCGTGAAGATGCCGGTTGATTTATCCATGCTTTCCAGCGCACGCCCCGATCCACGCACCACGCAAGTCAGCGGATCATCTGCGATCAGTACGGGCAAACCGGTTTCTTCCATCAGCAAACGGTCTATGTCGCGCAACAGCGCACCGCCACCGGTCAGCACCATACCCTTGTTCGCAATATCGGCACCCAGTTCCGGCGGCGTTTGCTCGAGCGCGATTTTCACCGCACTGACGATATTGTTAAGCGGGTCAGTCAGCGCCTCAAGAATTTCGTTGCTGGAAATGGTAAAGCTGCGCGGCACGCCTTCTGCCAGATTACGCCCTTTCACTTCCATTTCGCGCACTTCAGAACCTGGGAAGGCGGAACCTATGGTTTTCTTGATGTCTTCGGCAGTGGTTTCACCGATCAACATGCCGTAGTTACGGCGAATGTAGTTAATGATGGCTTCGTCAAATTTGTCGCCGCCTACGCGCACCGATCCTGAATACACCGTACCGCCCAGCGAGATAACGCCGACTTCGGTGGTGCCTCCGCCGATATCCACCACCATGGAACCCGTCGCTTCTTCCACCGGCAAACCTGCGCCGATAGCGGCCGCCATCGGCTCT
>JAURZN010000148.1 GCA_030653355.1 Gallionella sp.
TGCGCCAGATTTACGACTTGATGAAATGGGCGCCCACCAGTGCCAATTCGAGTCCGGCGCGCATTGTGTTCGTAAAGAGCGAGTCGGCCAAACAGCGCCTGCTGCCCGCCATGATTCCGGAAAATCTGGAGAAGACCCGTAGCGCCCCAGTCACCGTCATCATTGCTCAGGACTACGAATTTTACGAAAAACTCCCTGTCCTGTTCCCGCACACCGATGCCCGCGCCTGGTTTGTCGGCAACACGTCGTTGATCGATACCACCGCATTCCGTAACGCCAGTTTGCAGGGCGCTTATCTCATCCTCGCCGCGCGCGCGCTGGGGTTGGATGCAGGCCCTATGTCAGGTTTTGATAATGCAAAAGTAGATCAGGCGTTCTTCTCAGGCACCCAGATCAAATCCAATTTTCTGATCAATCTGGGCTATGGGGATGCAACAAAATTATTTCCGCGCGGCCCGCGTTTACCTTTCGAGGAAGCGGCCAGCATCCTGTAAATCCGCACGCAAATTCGGTTGGCTACAACAAGACCGGACTATCCGGCATTTCGTTTGGTTTGTCGCTGCGCGCCGGAAAATGGCGCGTCAGATGCTCACCCACGGCTTGCACCCCATACAACACCCCCGCTTCGAACCTGCCTGCACGAAACGCCGCTTCCATCTGCTGACATATCGCCTCCCAGACATCATTCTCCAGCCTGACATGGATGCCGCGATCTGCGACGATCTCGACATCCCTGTCTGCCAGCAGCAGATAGATCAGCACGCCGTTATTGTGCTCGGTATCCCAGACATGCAGCTCGGAAAAGACCTCAATCGCGCGTTGCCGGGCACTCTGCCCGGCCAGCAGTGGCGCCAGCTCCAATGCAGGTTCGACCGCAAAGCGTATTTGTCCGTCGTGTCGGTTTTCCGTTGTGCGGATAGCATGTTCTATTGCCTGCAAGGTATGGCGCGGAAATGCGCGCCGCACGGTCGCACGACCGGTTGAGAGATGTTTCACGATTCGCTGTATATTCATTACCATCGCCCCGAGGCACCGCCTCCGCCAAACCCGCCTCCTCCACCGAAGCCGCCCCCTCCGCCGAAGCCGCCCCCTCCGCCAAAACCACCGCCATGACCGCCGAAGCCGCGTCCGCCGCCGAGCAGCACGAACACAAAGGCCGCTATACCCGCGAACAGCGCGATCACTCCGGATGCCACGATCAGCCAGGCCAGCCCGCCCAGCACGCCGCCGACCAGCAGCGCCGCCGGTAAACGCCCCAGCATCGCGCGCAGCATGCCGCCTAGCGCCACTGCAATCACGAAGCCCATAAACATCAGCGATTCAATATCTTGCTTGCCATCTGCTCCCACCCGTTCCGGTACAGGCAAGGGTTCTCCGCTGACGACCTGCATCATTGCTGACAGGCCCGCATCGACCCCCTGATAAAACTCGTCGTTTTTGAAATGCGGGACGATAATCTCATCGATGATGCGGTGTGCGGTGGCATCGTTGAGCGCACCTTCCAGGCCATAGCCCACCTCAATGCGCACGGTGCGGTCATCCTTGGCGACCAGCAGCAGCGCGCCATCATCCACCCCTTTACGTCCGAGTTTCCACGCATCGACCACGCGTATGCCGTACTGTTCTATGGTTTCAGCTTGCGTGGTGGGAATGATGAGCACGGCTAGCTGCGCGCCCTTCTGTGCTTCGAAAGCCGCCAACCGTGCGTCCAGCGTCTGAATTTGCTGCGCATCCAGCGTCGCGCTCAGGTCGGTGACACGCTGCGACAGCGGTGGCACCGCCACCTCGGCATGTGCCGCTCCAACTAACAGCAGCGCAAGCAATAAGACTCGCGCGTACAGGATTTTCATTTTGCGGCGGGTGCAGGACTGGGTACGTTAAAATCTACGGTCGGCGCGTGGGAAATGGCCTGCTCGTTCTCAACCGTGAAAGACGGCTTCACCGTGTAGCTGAAAATCATCGCAGTCAGATTGCTGGGGAAAGAACGTACTGCGACGTTGTACTCCTGCACCGCCTTGATGTAACGGTTGCGCGCCACGGTGACGCGGTTTTCCGTACCTTCCAGCTGCGCCTGCAAATCGCGGAAATTTTGATCGGATTTGAGTTGCGGGTAATTTTCAGACACCACCAGCAAACGACTCAGCGCGGAAGTCAGTTGCCCCTGGGCCGCCTGAAATTTGGCGAAGGCTTCAGGATCATTGATCAGCTCAGGGCTGGCCTGAATACCGCCGACCCGGGCGCGCGCTTCGGTCACACCCAACAGCACGTCTTTTTCCTGCGCGGCATAGCCTTTGACGGTATTCACCAGATTGGGAATCAGATCGGCGCGGCGTTGATACTGGTTGAGCACCTCGGCCCAACTCGCCTTGATCTGTTCGTCGGTAGTCTGAAAAGTGTTATAGCCGCAGCCTGTGAGCAACAGAGTAAGCAAAACCAGCCATAAGGTGCGCATCGTCATTCCCCTAGAAATTGGATATATCAAAGCGGCAATACTATAACACCAAATTCGGCATAGTCAGTCGCGGTACAATGATCGCTATACGCTACGCAACAAAGCAGCCTTTGCCGACAAACCGGGAGCGATGTAATTGAAAACAGTCAAAATCAGCGATGTAATGAATAGCAGCGGCGTGGCCTTCGGCACCAGCGGCGCGCGCGGTCTGGTGAGCACAATGACGGATGAGGTTTGCGCCGCCTATGCGGTCGCGTTTCTGTCCGTCATCAGTCACTCCTTTGCAGTTACGCGTGTGGCACTGGGGATTGATTTGCGGCCCAGCAGCCCGCGTATCGCGGCTGCATGCGCGTCCGCCCTGCAATCGCGGGGGATCACCGTTGACTATTGCGGCGCATTGCCCACGCCTGCGCTCGCGCTGTATGCGCAAGACGAAGGCATTCCCGCCATCATGGTCACCGGCAGCCACATTCCATTTGACCGCAACGGCATCAAATTTTACCGGCCTGATGGCGAAATCACCAAGGCAGACGAATTGGCGATCAGAGACAGCACCGTGCAAATCGCTGGCGGCGCAAAAACGTTGCCCAGTGTTAATCCCGCCGCGCTGCAACAGTTTGTGCAGCGATATCTGGATTTCTTCCCGCAGCAACATTTCAAAGGCATGCGCCTCGGCGTGTACGAGCATTCCAGCGTGGCGCGCGATGCTTTGAGACAAATCCTGGAAGGACTAGGCGCTGAAGTCATTTCACTCGGGCGCACCGAACAATTCGTGCCCATCGATACCGAAGCCGTTGCTGAAGTAGATATTCAAAGAGGTAAAGACTGGGCTGCAGCACACCATTTCGATGCCATCATTTCCACCGACGGCGATGGCGACCGGCCACTGATTTCCGACGAAACCGGCAACTGGCTGCGCGGCGACATCGTCGGTCTGATTTGCGCCCGCTATCTGGGAGCGCAAAAAGTGGTCGTGCCGGTCAGTTGCAACACGGCCATCGAACTTTGTGGTGCGTTTGAAACTGTGTTGCGCACCCGCATAGGCTCGCCCTATGTGATTGCCGGCATGGAGGAAATCGCTTGCGGTATCGACGATGCGGTGGTCGGCTTCGAGGCTAATGGCGGCTTTCTGGTGGGCTCGCGCTTTACGCGTGACGGAAGAAAACTCGAACCGCTGCCCACCCGTGATGCCGTCCTGCCTGCGCTTGCTGTCCTCGCGGCTGCGCGCGAAGGTAATGGCTCAGTCTCATCCCTGATGCTGGGTTTACCCGCCCGCTACACCGCCAGCGACCGGTTGCAGGATTTCCCGGTGGCGAGCAGTCGTCATCTGATACTGGAACTGAACAACGACCCGCAGGCGTTACAACGCTATCTGGCGCCCGACGATGCAAAGCAGCTTGATTGCAACACCACAGACGGGCTGCGTATCAGCTTCGATAACGGCGAAATCGTCCACCTGCGCCCGTCCGGAAACGCACCGGAATTACGCTGTTACTGTGAGGCGGCAAACGAGGAGCGAGCGATGCAGTTGGTGCGCACCGTGCTGGCACGAATTCGAGATTGATCAGATGGAAAAGAATGAAAACGTCCCGTTATTAAGCGCTGCAAATACGCAAATAACGTCGAATCTCACACAGAACTCCTGCATATACATCGGCTTCCTGCCGGATTCCGGGGCAATCAATCGGCAGATCATGGACAGTTATAGCGGTTTGGGCGATCAGGATATGCTGCGTCGCAGCCATTTTTTCGGCGGGCGATTTGAAAACCTGTATCTCGATCATGAGCGCATCCCCGCACTCGGGCAGGTGCTGGCGCAAGCAACGACTTTTGCAGCGGCCTTGCTGGGATTGCCGGAACAGGCTTTAAAACGCGGATTCTGGTTTAACGACATGGGGCCGGGTCAATCCACGACCAAACATGACCACGACGAATACGACGAATTGCTATCGGCTGTCTATTACGTCCACGTTCCCGAAAATTCGGGAAGCCTGATCATCCACGACCGCTACAGCCAAACAGAAGTCACCCCGGAATCCGGCATGTTCGTATTTTTTGCTCCCGCAGTACTGCACTCGGTGAGCAGCAACCAAAGTGAGCACAGACGCTTATCGATAGGCATGAATTTCGGTCCGGCCTGAACATTGTTGCCATCGAAACTAAACACTCACGAACAGGAACAATCAGCGTTTGTGTTCTTCCAGACTCACCTCTTTGCGTATCACTTCGCCTTCGATGATCTGGCCCTCAAAGGCCTCTCCCTTGAATACTTCGCTGTAACTTTGCTCGGCAGCCATCCTCTGTTCGCGCATCTGTTCGCGCAGTGCACGGGTTTTCCACCACAGATAGCCCCAGGCGAGCAGACCTGCGCTCACGATGAAAGCAATCAGCAATACCGAAAACATCAAGCCAAAAATAATCAGGGCGATGGTTACGATGAGCGCAACCACTCTGCCGATAAGGGAAGTTTGATTCAAGGCTTAAACCGCCTGACCCGCAGCGTAGCCGGATGCCCAGGCCCACTGGAAGTTATAGCCGCCCAACTGCCCGGTTACATCCACGACTTCGCCGATAAAATACAGGCCCGGAACGTCGCTGCATTCCATGGTCTTGGAGGACAGCGCCTGAGTGTCGATGCCGCCGCAGGTGACCTCGGCCTTGGTGTAACCCATGGTACCTGAAGGCGTTACCTGCCAATCATGTAACTGTGCCGCAATGACTTTACGTTGTTTGTCATTATATTGGTTCAATGGCTTGTTTTCAAAAGGCTTACAGTCCGTGCACCAGACATCAGCGAAGCTCTTCGGGAACCATTGCGTCAGGAAGTTGGAGAGCAGTTTCTTGCTGGTTTTATGCTCATCCAGTACCTCAACCATGTCCAGATCAGGCAACAAATTAATGTGCAAAGCCTCACCCGGCTGCCAGTAGGAAGAGGCTTGCAAGATCACCGGGCCGCTCAAACCGCGATGCGTGACCAGCAAGTCTTCGCGAAATGACTGCTTGCCGGTGGTGACGATGGCCGGGAATGAAACGCCGGTCAGATCGGCATATGGCTTCCATTCATCCGGCGCAAAGGTCAGCGGCACCAGCCCCGCTTTAAGCTTGGTGATCGGCACGCCGAACTGCTCGGCGACGTGATAACCGTACGGTGTCGCGCCGGTTTTGGGAATCGACAGGCCGCCGGTGGCGACCACCAGCGAGACCGCCTCGAATTCGCCGCGCGAGGTGGAAACGTAAAATTTGGCCTTTTTACCGATGCCCGCATCCGCGGCATACGGCGTATGTTTGATTTCTGCGATATCGCAACTCATGAAGCGTTTTACGCCAGCCGCATCGCATTCGCTGCGCAGCATGGCAATAATCACTTCGGATTCGTCATCGCAAAACAACTGACCCAGCGTTTTTTCGTGGAAACCGATGTTGTGCTTTTGCAGCAGCGCGATGAAGTCATTCGGCGTGTAGCGTGCCAGTGCCGAACGGCAGAAATGCGGATTGGCGGAAATGAAATTTTCCGGACGGGTGTTGATATTGGTAAAGTTGCAATGTCCGCCCCCTGAGATGCGGATTTTTTCCGCCAGCTTCTTGGCATGATCAAGCAATACCACGGAACGACCGCGTAGTCCTGCCTGTAGTGCACACATCAGGCCTGCCGCGCCTGAACCGATAATGATGACATCTGATTTCATGTTTGTTCCGTACTGCCCTGATCGGGCGTTTTTTGATTAATTATTGAGTATGCTGGACAAGGTGACGCCAAAAGCGTGTTTGATTCTGCGTAATATTCGGATTATATGGTCTTTTTTAACTCAGCGTGCGTTTTGCTTGATGAAAGCGGACAGCGTACTGCGATATTCTACCCAGCCGATAGCACCGCTGTTGTTATGTTCTCCGCCTTCAATCAGGAGCAGCTTCCTGGGTTCAGGAGCGGCCGCATAAAGTTGCCTGGCCATCGCAACGGGTACTTTTTTATCCCATGTGCCGTGTATGAACAGCACGGGAATGTTAAGTTGCGGCACTTTTTGCACAGAGTCAAAACGCTGATGCAGCAGATACCCTATCGGCAGAAAAGCGTAATCCAGCTCACCCATCGCCTGCATTGAAGTAAACGTACTTTCGGTGATCAGCCCCGCCGCTTCCGGATGGTGCACTGCGAGGTCGATCGCTATCGCTCCGCCCAGCGAATGTCCGTAAATAAAGGTATTTCCCGGCTGAACACCGCGCTGCGTGATCAAATAGCGCCAGACGGTTTCCGCATCCTCAAACACCTTGTGCTCACTTGGCTTGCCGCCGGTGCTCCTGCCGTATCCGCGATAATCCGCCAGCAGCACGTTGTAGCCCAGTTCATGCAAACGCTTTGTATGTTCCAGATTATTGCCGATGTTGCGATAATTACCGTGAAAATACAGTACGACAGGTGCATCCGCCAGCTCAGAGGGGACCCACCAGGCATCCAGTTCTCCCTGATCAGCGTCTAAGCCTGTGGGAATGCGCAATGCCTCATATTTCATACCCATGCGATCCGGCGTGGTTTGCCATTCGACCGTGGGTTCAAATACCTGCTCCATCTGCGTAGCCCACATATAGCCGCAGGCGGCTCCATACAGCAGGATCGCGACACCCAGAGCAACCGTAACACGCCGTATCCAGCCCGTCATACAGCACCTTCCAGCCGCGTCCACAGGCATGCACCCTTGCTGGCCTTGTCGATGTCGATCAGTTGTTGTGCATGGTCAGCCAGCTCATCAGCGCCGGGCTGCAATACCCGCAACCTGGGACGCGATGCATCCGTGCTCAGTACGGCAGGCTGACGGACTACCGGGGCCGTGTCATCACCTAGCAGACTCTCCTGTCCGCGCGTCATCGCGAAATACACTTCGGCGAGCAATTCAGTATCCAGCAACGCGCCGTGCAGGGCGCGATGGGTGTTATCTATCTCATAACGGCTGCACAGCGCATCCAGGCCGTTCTTTTTTCCGGGATGCATTTCACGCGCCAGCTTGAGCGTATCGACCACCGGATTTTGCAGGGGTGGCAGTTCCAGCAAGCGCAGTTCGTTATTGATAAAGCTCATGTCGAAGGGCGCGTTATGCGCCATCAATTCCGCGCCTTCAATAAATTCCAGAAAGCTGCTCGCGATATCGGCAAACTTGGTCCTGCCTTTGAGCATATCCCAGGTAAAACCGTGCACGCGGGCGGCATCCTCATCCACTTCGCGTTCAGGATCCAGATAATAATGAAAATGCCGCTTGGACACTTTGCGCCCGTCCAGCTCGATCGCGGCGATCTCTATGATCCTGTGGCCGCGTCTGGGATCCAGCCCGGTAGTTTCGGTCTCGAGTACGATCTTACGCATTGCTTTGTCCCTGTATCATTTCCACGCCTTTGTTGGCCAGCACGTCGGCACGCTCATTCTCCACATGCCCTGCGTGCCCCTTGACCCACAGCCATTCTATTTCATGCTGTACTGCAAGCGCATCCAGCCTGTGCCACAGGTCCTCGTTCTTGACCGGTTTCTTGTCCGCCGTCTTCCATCCCCGCTGCTTCCAGCCAGCCAGCCAGACGGTGATGCCCTGATGCACATATTTGGAGTCGGTATGCAGTCTCACACGACAGCGCCGCGTCAACGCTTCCAGCGCCGCGATCGCCCCCATCATTTCCATGCGGTTATTGGTGGTATGCGCTTCGCCACCGAACAACTCGCGCTCCTTCCCCTTGCTCCGCAACAGCGCGCCCCAGCCGCCCACGCCGGGATTGCCCTTGCACGCCCCGTCGGTGAATATATCTACAATTTCTTCAGTCATTTAGCAAACCTGTCTATCGTTATCACTTGCCATTCCCGTCAGGTCCGGTCATTTTCGTACATTCGGCCACCGTGTTGCGCTGCGGGATTTTATTATTCAGTTTCGGTGCAACCGGTAACAGTTTTTTTACCAGTCCCTCGTTCCATCGGGGTTTAATCAACCGCATACCCGGCACGCGCTTCACCGCATGCACAAAATAAACTCCCCCGCTCACCGCCCACCAGCGGTCGCCCGCCGCTTCCATAAAGTCGCAACGATCCAGCCATTTTTTCTGGTGAAAAGGGGGCGCATAGGCGGCAAAGCGACTTTCCACCACCTCAAACCCCAACAAGGCCAGCCAATCTTTCAGACGCGACAGCGCGATAAAATGACCGCACCACGGGTAACCGCGACGTCTGCCCAGCATGCGGTGCAAACCCCACAAGCTGTGCGGATTGAAGCCACTGATAATCAGACTGCCTTCCGGCCTCAGCACGCGCTCCACCTCACGCAGAATCTGGTGCGGGTATTCGGCGAACTCCAGAGTATGCGGCAGTGACACCAGGTCCAGACTGCCGCAGGCAATCGGCAACTCGACGCCGCATAGCCGTACTGCCGCACCCGCCTGATCTGCACCGGCGATGCGCAAGGGAATACGGCTGTTGCGCAAAAAGTCGTGCTCGGGCAAGCCCAGTTGCAGCGCGTTATAGCCGAAAATGTCGTTCACAGTGCGATCAAACCAGACTTGCTCACGCGTCAGCACATAGCCACCCTGCTCGGTGGCAAACCATGCGCTCAAACTTTTCGCCGTTGAATTACAATCCGACATCACTCAATTCCCATTCTTTCAGGACTTATGTTCAAAATCACCGCTATCCCCGCCCTGCAGGATAACTACATCTGGGCCATACACAACGACGAGCAGGCGGTTGTGGTGGATCCCGGTGATGCGCTGCCCGTACTGAAATTTCTGGAGGAACAAGGGCTGACGCTGGCCGCCATACTCTGCACGCATCGTCATCACGACCACATCGGTGGCATCGCCCAATTGCGCGCAGTATACAACGTGCCGGTGTATGGACGACGACATGAGAAAAATCCGCACATCAGCCATGATTTGCGTGATGGTGTACAACTGAATCTGGATGCATTCGGTCTGCAATTTGACATCATTGAAGTGCCCGGCCACCTGGATGACCACATCGCCTACTTCGCAGCAAATGCCCTACCGGAAATCCTGTTCTGCGGCGATGTGTTGTTTGGCGCGGGTTGCGGCAGGAACTTCGAGGGCACGCCTGAACAGCTGCACCACTCATTGCAACGTCTTTCCGGACTTCCTGAAACCACGCGGGTGTACTGCTCGCACGAATACACCGCATCCAATCTGCGCTTCGCCCTGTTATGCGAACCCAACAACCCCGCCGTAGCCCAACGCATCGCCGCGACCGCACGACTGCGCGCCTCCGGACTCCCCAGCGTACCCTCCACTATCGCACTGGAAAAAGCCACCAATCCTTTCCTGCGTTGTGGCGAACCCGCCATCATCCATTGCCTGCAACAACGCGGCCTGAATGACGCCAGACCGGCTGCCGTCTTCGCGACGTTACGCGAATGGCGGGATAACTTCTGAATATACCGATTGCAGTAAATGCCAATCTAGTTTATTCTGCGCGCCCTTCGGAGAGGTGGATGAGTGGTTTAAGTCGCACGCCTGGAAAGCGTGTTTGGGATAATATCCCAACGGGGGTTCGAATCCCCCCTTCTCCGCCAAGATAGTGTACTAAGCCCCTGAATTTAGGGGCTTTTTTATCGCCTATCTCACATAAACACCATATAAATCAATATGTTATAAGTGTCACAAGGTGTCAGGAAGTTCCAGAGTGTTTTGCTACTTCCCATGCTTTTAGGGTAATTTTTGGGGGCGTTCGCCGGACAATGTGGGGGCATGTCTGTATAATGAAGCTCTCTTCATTATTTGCAGGGATTTTAATACCATGTCTCTAACTGAAAAGGAACTTCTCAATCTCAAACCTGAAGCTAAGGGATATAAACGGGCGGATGGACATGGTTTATATATTGAAGTCTTACCGTCCGGTGGCAAAAGCTGGCGGTTAAAATATCGCTTCGGCGGAAAAGAGAAACGAATAACATTCGGCCTTTATCCAGTCGTAAGCCTAAAAAAAGCAAGGGAAGAAGCCTTTATAGCCCGCCAGCTTTTAAGCAATGGTATAGACCCTGGACAAGCGAAAAAAAGTATTGCAACAGCTTTAAAGGTTGCATCCTCCTCATCTAAAACTCTTAAGCTTGTTTTAGATGAATTGCTGGCAGTTAAAATCAAGCGGGTATCTGAAAAACACTTAAGCGACTATAAACGAAGCATGGAAATGCATGTTTTGCCGTTTTTGGGCGAAAGGGATATAGCTGACATTAAAGCAGATGAAATTATTAAGCTTGGGCAAAAAACGGAAGAAGCGGGCTTATATTTAGCACACCGCATTATCCAGCGAATAGGCGAAGTAATGGAATTTGCCGTCACTCTCGGCTATCGCGAGATGAATCCTGTTACAAAAAAAACTTATTTGATGTTAACTCAACATGTTAGGACAAATAACCCTGCCATAGACTTTTGCGATATGCCAGAATTTTTGCATGACTTGTCAAAATATCGCGGTTAACTTCTGCCATCGGACAATTGGTCATGCATGAAATCCATCGACCAACATTGATTGATCGCTTCCGGCACAGCCAATGGCTCAGGCTTCTCTCTGACAAGCCGTTTTCTGGGCTTGATCCGCAGATTCAGTTCCAACTCG
>JAURZN010000087.1 GCA_030653355.1 Gallionella sp.
CCGCTGCATAGCCGATACGCCAGCCCGTCATCGCATACGCTTTGGATACGCCGTTCAGCACCATGGTGCGCGGGTACAGATCGGGGCAGGCATCCAATATGTTGACGAATTTGGTGTCGGTCAGCGCGATGTGCTCGTACATGTCGTCGCTGGCAATCAGGATGTCAGGATGTTTACGCAGTACCTCGCCCAGTGCCTTGAGGTCTTCCAGCGTATAGATCGCGCCGGAAGGGTTGCTTGGGCTGTTGATGACCAGCATCCTGGTTCTGGGCGTAATCGCCGCCGTCAGTTGTTCAGGCGTCAGCTTGAAACCCTGTGCAATGTCTGCTTCGATAATTACCGGGCGGCCTTCGGCGATGATTACGATGTCGGGGTAGGAAACCCAATACGGCGCGGGGATGATGACCTCGTCGCCGGGGTTGATGACGGCCAGCGCCAGATTGAAGAAGCTCTGTTTGCCGCCGCAGGAAACCAGAATCTGTTTTGCTGTGTAATCCAGCCCGTTGTCGCGTTTGAATTTGGCGATGACGGCTTGTTTGAGCGAGGGCGTGCCGCCCACCGCGGTATATTTGGTGAAACCCTTGTTGATTGCGGCTATCGCGGCATCCTTGATGTGCTGCGGCGTATCGAAATCAGGCTCGCCCGTCCCCAGACCGATAATATCCTTGCCTTCCGCCTTGAGTTTTGCGGCACGTGCCGTGACGGCAAGAGTCGGGGAAGGTTTGATAGCTAGCACGCGCTTGGACAGGGACACGGTATTTCCTTGGGATATGAACAGTGGCGTGAATTATACACTTACCGGAAAAGAAAGAATCTGCCGCAGAGATATGAAAATTTGGAAAAATGCGGTGCGCGTGTCAGAGAACTATTTTTCAGTATTATGAACGGTATGTTTGATGCGCCTGATGCCGAAATAAACCAAGCCGGCTACCAGCGGGATTGCAGCGGCTCTGATAATGTCAGCATCTACACGCCAGGGGCCGACATAGTCTGAAACCTTGACAAGATAGCCGATCAGACTCACCGCGTAGTAGGTGATCGCAGCGACAGACAGGCCTTCTACGGTCTGTTGCATGTGTAGCTGTAGTTCCGCGCGCTGATTCATCGCAACGAGTAGCGACTGATTCTGTGCCTCACGTTTGACATCCACGCGCGAACGCAATAACTCACTCGCATGCGAGACCCGGTTGGGTAACAGTTCGAGCCAGCGTGCGGCTGAATCGCATGTTTGTCTGGCGGGGTCCAGGCGCCGGTTGAGGAATCCTCCTAATGTCGGAATGCCTTCTATGGGCGCCTCGCGCAGCTCGGTGAGACGGTTGGCGACCAGCCCGAAGTAGCTGCGCGAGGCGGCGAAGCGGTAATAATTGGCGGAAACCATGTGTTCCACGGTGGCGGCGAATTGCGTGAGTTCTTCCAGCAATTGTTCATCTGTCTTATCACTGCCGCGTGCGATGGCATCGGTGATTAAAGTCAGCTTTTCATCCGCTTTTGCGAGTGCGACGATGAGGTTGCGCGCGGTTGGAAGCGCCAGCAGCGCTAGCATGCGATATGTCTCAACTTCCAGAAGCCGCAGTATTAACCTTCCGGTTTGTGTTGGTAAAGGGTTTTTGTCGATAAACAGCATTCGCGTATAGCCATCCGCATGGATACGGAAATCAGTGTAAGTACGGTTGGCATGGCGTCCTACCTTGGAGCCTACCAAGGTCGCATTATCGAAGTGAGGCGCGGCTTCCATTAAAGAAGACTCTGTCTCTGATGCCGGACTGCTTATAATTGCGATGTGCATCGCGACAAGTGTCTGTCCCGGAATGGTGGCTAACCAGTCTGAAGGCAGATCATTGCTCACCGGGGTGTTAAAAGGATCGTCGTACTCCCCGTGGCGAATAAATTTGTAGCTAGTGAATTCTTGATGGCGTTCTATTTTAATGCGCAGGTCGCCCAGATTGAGGTTCAGGTGGTTACGTTCCTGTTGCTGCAGCGTCTGTCCATAATGGGCGAGCAGGATAGAAAAATGTTCCCATTCCCGCACACGTTCGTGCTCATTAACAAGTACCGCCAGATAAGATATCTGCTCAGGGGCATGCAGAATTTCATAAGGACGCGCATGCACTTCATTGTTCAGTTCGTGACGCTGAGGAAAATCATTAGGCAATGGAGAGGGCATTTTTTTGAAGTAACGTGAATCAGTACGCAGTAAAAAGCATGCAGGAAAGGTGTCGGCTAGCATGAGAATGCCACGTGTGCCGCCGGAGGTCAATCGCGTTGCCGTTCATAAGACTTTGTAGTATTTATCGAATGGGCGGGGACATCGTTGTATGCAGATTTCCAGCGCCTGGGCGTGTATTACTCCGCATGGAGCGCCTCTACCGGGTTCAGTCTTGCCGCACGCAGTGCGGGCACCACGCCGGCTATCAGGCCGATGCTGACGGCGCTTATTTCGGCCAGTACGGCAAACAGCCAGGGCGTATGCACCGGCAGCGCAGGGAACAGCCAGTGCAGGCCTTGCGCGATGGCGATGCCCAGCGCAAGGCCGGCCAGCCCACCCAGTGCGGACAGCAATATGGCCTCGCCCAGAAATAGCACCAGAACTTGTTTCTCGCGCGCACCCAGCGCGCGCAGCAGGCCGATTTCGGCAGTGCGTTCCGTGACGGCCATGGTCATGATGGTGAGAATGCCTACCCCGCCCACCAGCAACGAGATTCCACCCAATGCACCCACCGCGAAAGTGATGACATCCAGTACCGAGCTCAGTACTTCCAGCGCCTGTTCCTGTGAGATCAACGTGAAATCCTCGCGCCCGTGCCGCTCCGTCAGACGTTCCGTGATGACGCGAGTGACCGCTGCCAGGTCGGTGCTGGCGCGGTAGCTGACATTAATCTCCATCAGGCCGGGGCGGTTGAACAACTCCATCGCGCGCGCCGCCGGGATGAATACCGCGTCGTCCATGTCCATGCCGAGTATCTGTCCCTTGGCTTCCATCACGCCGATCACGCGGTAACGCTGCCCGGCGATGCGCAGATAGCTGCCTAGCGGATTCTGTCCGGCGAATAGCTCCTGCCGTATCTTCGCACCCAGCACCACCTGCGCGCGCGCCTGCTCGTTGTCCTCGTCCGTCCAGAAACTGCCGCTCTGCACTTTCATGCTGAAGGTCTTGGCGAAGTCGCGACCTTCGCCGAACACCGTCGCACGGCGCGTCTTGCCGTTGGCGCGCATGTCCGAGTTGCCCATCAGACCGGGGTTGACGCTCTCGACATAGGGCAGGTGGCGTAGCGCTTCAGCGTCATTGAGCGACAGCGGACGGCTCGAGCCAAAGATGCCGACATTGCCGCCCTGCATCTGCGTCTTGCCAGGCTGCACTGTGGTGATATTGGTGCCGAACTGGGAAAATTCCGCCAGTACGAACTGGTGCAGCCCCTCGCCGATGGAAGTCAGCAGAATCACTGCCGTGATGCCGATGGCGATTCCCAGGCCCGTCAAAAAACTGCGCATCCGGTAGGCCAGGAAGCTGGAAGTGGTGAGGCGGATCAGGTCGGGGAACAGCATGTTATCGTCCCGCCAATGCGGTCACCGGATCGAGCCGGGCGGCGCGGCGCGCGGGCCAGACGCTGAACAGGATGCCGGTGCCCAGCGAGGTGGCGATAGCCGCCAGCACCGCCCACCAGGGCGCGGCCACCGGCAATGCAGGGTAGAGCCTGGCGATTACCAGCACGCCGATCTCGCCCAGTATCAATCCAACTAGGCTGCCTATGCCGGACAACAGCACGGCTTCGGCAAAGAACAGCTTGCGGATTTGCGCTGCCGGCGCGCCCAGCGCCTTGAGCAGGCCGATCTCCTTGACGCGTTGCGATACGGCGATGAGCATCACATTCATGATGAGCACACCCGCTACCGCCAGACTGATTGCGGCGATGCCGCCCACTGCCAGCGTCAGGGCGCGCAGGATGCGGTCGAAGGTCGCCAGCACGGCATCCTGCGTGACCACCGTCACATCGCGCTCGCCGTTGTGGCGCACGGTCAGTATTTGTTCGGCATCGCGTTTGGCCGACTCTATGCTTTCGCGATTTTTGGCTTCGACCAGCACGCGGAACAGGCCGGAGGTGTTGAACAGCATGTGCGCTGCGGCAACTGGCACGATGACGATCTCGTCGGTATTGAAGCCCATGGATTCGCCCTGACTGGACATGATGCCGATCACGCGGAAACGCCGGTCGCCCAGTCTTACCCATGCACCGATGCCGGAGGCATTGCCGAACAGTTCGCGCCGGATTTTTGCGCCCAGCACGCAAACGGACTCGCTGGAATGGACGTCGCCCGCGGGCAGGAATTGCCCCAGCCCCATGCTCATATGGCGTATTTTCAGCATATCCGAGGTGGAACCCAATACCACTACCTCGCGGTTGAGCGCGTCTTTTGAAATCTGCGACGTGCCTATGGTCAGCGGCGCGATGCGCGCGATGGCAGGGCTGCGCAACAGGGCTTGCGCGTCATCCAGGCTGAGTTCGCGTGGTATCTGTCCGAGTAACATGCCCGGGCCTATGCCTGCCGTTTCGGTGCGTCCCGGAAATACGATGATCAGATTGGTGCCCAGCGAGGAGAATTGATTGACCACGTAGCGACGCGCGCCCTCGCCCAGTGCGGTCAGCACCACAACCGAGGCCACGCCTATGGACATCGCCAGTATCATCAGCAGCGTGCGTGAGCGACTGCCGCGCAAACTCGTAGCGGCGAATTGCGCGACATCGAGATATTTCACTTTGCCTGCCCTGTTTCACTGGTGATCTTCCCGTCCACCATGTGCAACTGCCGCTTCGCACGACCACCTACGGCGGGATCGTGGGTGACGACGATCAGCGCGACTTTTTGTTCGACCAGGAGTTCGAGCAGGTTGATGACCTCTTTGCCGGTGGCTTGATCGAGGTTGCCAGTGGGTTCGTCGGCCAGTAGCACGGCAGGATGCATGCTGGTGGCGCGGGCGATGGCTACGCGCTGGCGTTGCCCGCCGGAAAGCTGGTCGGGCCGGTGATCCGCTCTGTCCGTCAGGCTGTAATTTTCCAGCAGCGCCGTGACACGCGTCTTGCGTTCAGCGGGAGGAATACCCGCCAGTATCAGCGGCAATTCGATGTTCATCGCGGCACTCAGACGCGGCACCAGATGAAAGGACTGGAACACGAAGCCGATTTTTTCGCTGCGCACTTTGGCCTGCTGTTGGTCATCCAGATCGGTGACATTGCCGCCATCCAGACGGTAAATGCCGGAACTCGGCCTGTCCAGCAGGCCGATCAGATTAAGCAAAGTTGATTTTCCCGAACCGGACGGCCCCATGATGGAAACATAATCGCCTGCCGCGATGGCAAGGTTGATGTCGCGCAGCGCGGTGACCTGTTGGTCGCCCACTTGAAAGCTGCGGCTGACTCGTTCCAGTTGTATCATTTTGCGGGTTTGACTTTTACGCCCGCCTTTACGCCTTCCTGATCGAGCGTCAACACGATCAGGTCGCCTTCAACCAGCCCCGAGGTGATTTCGGTCTGTTCCCAGTTGGCAAGGCCGGTGGTCACGCTGCGCTCTTCGAGTACACCATCGGCCTTGTACAGCAATACTTTCTTGCCTTCCAGCAGGGTCTGGGTCGGGATGCGCAGCACGTTCCGATGCGTTGTATGAATTATTTCCACATCTGCGCTGTAGCCCACCAGCAGGTTTTCGGCGCTCGGCGATTCGATGAAGTCCACTTCCACTTCCACGGTGCGCGCCTGTTTTTCCAGTTCCAGCACATAGGGGGCGACGCGTTTAACGCGGGCCGTGAACGTTTTGCCCTTGATGGCATCCAGCGTGATGCGACTCATTTGTCCCGCCTTGATGCTGGCGGCATCCACTTCGTCTATCGGGGCGCTGACAAAGAGGCAGCGGTCGTCTATCAGGTCGATCGCGGGCGGGGTGGGGATGCCGGGTGGGGAAGGCGTGGCATATTCGCCCAGTTCGCCGCTGATGTCGGCCACGATGCCGTCAAACGGCGCGCGCAACACCATGCGATCCAGACCGGCGCGTGCGGCGGCAATGCGCGATCTGCTCTGTTCGATCTGACTGCGGGCGGCCTCGCATCCGGCGCTCGTCACCCCGGCGGCTGACGTGCGCTGATCCAGTCCCTCAACAGAAATAAATCCCTTGGCCTGTAACTGGCGGGCGCGATCGGCTTCCTGTTTCGCCAGATCCGCCTGAAGGCAAGCCTGTCTTGCCTGACTCTGTGCCGTGCTGAATTGTTGCAGAGCCAGGCTGGACTGTGCCTGCAGGTCGTTGTCCCACAATTCAAGCAATACCTGGTCTGCCTTCACATGCTCGCCCTTTTTGACCAGCAGACGTGCAATCTGTCCGCCGGACGGGGAAGAGAGTTTGGCGCGGCGACAGGCCTTGACTGTCCCGGCGCGGGTATTGCTGACGGTTGCTTCCACCGTGCCGAATTCGACTTTGGCCAGTTGCACCAGGGGGGGTTCGTCACGCGTGAAATACCAGGCTGCAATGATCAATAGCAACAGAGCAATGAAATAAGGGGTGTATTTCAGGAGGCGATTGCGTGCAGGGGATGATGGGGTGTCCATGCAGATTCCTCAAGTGAATGGTGCTGGAGAGAGGAATCGAACCTCCGACCTACGCGTTACGAGTGCGTTGCTCTACCAACTGAGCTACTCCAGCAAGATACCAAGGGATTATAGTGGACAGTTTGGGGCTATAGCCAGCGGTATTCGTTCATGGGTAAGGGTTGCGGCTCGCCTTCGATCTCGCCTAGCAGCAATTCTGCACAGGCCAGCGACATGGTGACACCGTAGCGGAAGTGTCCGCAATTCGCATACAGATTGGTCAGATGAGGATGACGTCCGAGGGCGGGTATATTATCTTTTGAGCCGGGACGCAGCCCCGCCCATTGCCGGACGGGAGGATGGTTGCGCCACTCCGGAAACAGGGTGTGAACGCGTTGCAACAGCTCATCGCGTGCATCGGTCGTGGTGGATTTGTCGAAGCCGACATCTTCCAGCGTGCTGCCGACCAGCACATGACCGTCCGTGCGCGGGATGAAATACAGGCTGCCCTGAAGCAGAATCTGGCTGAAGGGCGGCGCATCGAATTTGAACAGCAATATTTGTCCGCGTATCGGGCGCACGTCCATGTTCAACGCGTGTTCGCCCAGCAGGGTCCTGCTCCATGCGCCTGCCGCGACGATGCATGCATCTGCGCTGAGCCTGCCCCGTGATGTTTTCAGTCCGGTGATGCGCTCACCTGAAATTTCGAACTGTTGTGCCTCATGCTGTTCGAGGATCACGCCGCCCAGCATCTCCACGCGTCTGTGCAGCGCGCGCAATAGGCGCGGGTTGCGTACCTGGCCGATTTCCGGCATGAACAGGCCTTGGCCCGTCATGTCGGGCAAATAGTCGCCCAACGCGACGTGCTGCAATTCGACCTGGTGTTGCGCGCACCATTGTGTGGCGCGCTCATCCTGGTTGATGTGAGATTCGCGTAGCGATTCGTTTGCTACCTCGCCCGCAGGCGGGAGAGGGTTGGGGTGAGGGGAACGGGCATGGCGAGTTTCATCAGGCCCGGCTATTTCGCCATGCACGTTAGGCGGCAGTAGCAGCATGCCGCTGCGTTGATATTCGGGATCGATGCCGGTGGTGGCATGCAACAGCGCGGCGGCCTGATCGAACATGCCCATGCTGCGCTGCGTCAGGCGGGTAACGGCTTCCGGGTAATCCCATGAGCACAGGGGTGACATGATGCCGCCGCCCGCCCATGAAGCTTCCTGACCCGTCGAGCTTCGTTCCACCAGTGTGACGCGATAGCCTGCCTGCAATAAAACCTGCGCGCTGGTCAGTCCGATTGCGCCGCCACCGATGATCAGAAAATCTGCGTGCATTTCAGGTTTGCAGTGTTTTGGGCAGCGGGAACACGACATTTTCGGTGATACCCTGCAATTCACTGACCTGGCCGACGCCCAGTTCCTGCAAGCGTGCGACTACGCCCTGCACCAGCACTTCCGGCGCGGATGCGCCCGCGCTGACGCCGATATGCTGTTTGCCGGTAAACCATGCCGGCTTCAAGCCGATGGCATCATCCACCAGATAGGCCGGTACGCCGACATTCGCCGCTACTTCGCGCAACCGGTTGGAATTTGAGCTGTTCGGTGAGCCTACCACCACCACGACATCGCATTGTTTGACCAGCAGCTTGACGGCATCCTGACGGTTTTGCGTGGCATAGCAAATGTCATCCTTCCTGGGGCCGGTAATGAATGGGAAACGATTTTTCAACGCGCTGATGATCAGGCTGGCATCGTCCACCGATAGCGTGGTCTGCGTGACATAAGCGAGATTCTGCTCGTCGCGCACCTTGATCTGAGCGACCTGTTCGGGTGATTCCACCAGATACATGCCGTCCGCGCTTTGGCCCATGGTGCCTTCCACTTCGGGATGACCCTTGTGGCCGATCATGATGATTTCCTTGTTCTGATCGCGAAGACGCGATACTTCGATATGCACCTTGGTGACCAGCGGGCAGGTTGCGTCGAATACGGTCAAGCCACGCTGTTCCGCCTCGCGGCGCACCGCCTGCGATACGCCGTGCGCGCTGAAGATCAGGATGCTGCCGGGCGGGACATCGGCCAGATCTTCGATGAAGATAGCGCCTTTGTTGCGCAGGTTATCCACCACGAAGCGGTTGTGTACCACTTCGTGTCTCACGTAGACCGGTGCACCGTGCATGCTCAGTGCGCGTTCCACAATCTCAATGGCACGGTCCACGCCGGCGCAGAAGCCGCGCGGATTAGCTAACAGCAGATCCATGTTTTTTCTCCATAAAGCTTTCCCAGATGAGCAGGAATGCGCCGCAGCTAATCGCGGCATCGGCCACATTGAAGGCAGGGAAATAATGTTCGTTCCAGTGGAACAACAGGAAATCGATCACATAACCATAGGCGAGACGGTCTATCAGGTTGCCGACTGCGCCGCCCAGTATCAGGCTCAACGCCAGTGCAAACAGCGTTTCGCCGGCATGCTTGCGCAATAACAGCGTGATGACGACAGAAGCGATCACGGCAATGGCAGTAAACAGCCAGCGCTGCATGCCGCCGGCATCGCTCAGGAAACTGAATGCCGCTCCTGCGTTATGCAGCAGCGCAATGTCGAACACGCTGAGTATCCTGACGCTTTCCATATAGACAAAATGGCTGCTGATCCATAGCTTGCTTATCTGATCGAGCACTACCACCAGCGCGGCCAGCCCCAGCCAGCGCTTAAGCATAGTGCCTGGCCTCGCCTTCGCCAAACAGGTTGCTCACACAGCGGCCGCACAAGGTTGGATGCTGTTCGTCTGTCCCGATATCCTCGCGGTAATGCCAGCAGCGCTCGCATTTATCATGCAGACTGGCGGCCACATCGATGCGTTGCTCTTCTCCGCTGGCGACGCGATGCACCGTGGCGCGCGAGGTGATGAATACCAGGCGTAGATCCGATCCCAGACGCGACAGGATTTCGTAGTCCTCGCCTGCGGCAAACACATCCACTTCGGCCGCCAGCGCTGAACCTATCAGTCCGGCGCTGCGTGCCTCTTCCAGTTGTTTGTTGACGCGGGCGCGCCAGGATTCAATTTTCAGCCAGTCGCTGATAACCTCGCCTCCGAGTTGCGCATCGGGCAGTTCGTGCCATGCCCCTTCGAATACGCTCACCTCATCGGAACCGTTCAATATCGCCCAGGTTTCTTCGCCGGTGAAGCTCAGGATAGGTGCGATCAAACGGGTTAGCGCGTGGGTGATGTGATACAGCGAATTTTGTGCGGAACGACGTGCGCGGGAATTTTCGCCTGCGGTGTAGAGCCTGTCCTTGAGAATATCCAGATAGAAACTGCCCAGGGTTTCCGAACAGAACCCCATCAACTTTTGTACCGCCAGATGGAATTCGTAGCGATCGTAATCGGCGCGCACTTCGTCCTGCAAACGACGGGTCAGATACAGCGCATAACGGTCGATTTCCAGCCAGTCTTCGACAGGCTGCGCATCGCGCGTGACATTAAAATCTGAAATGTTCGCCAGCAGGAACTTCAGCGTATTGCGGATGCGGCGATAACTCTCCACCACGCGCTTGAGTATCTCGTCCGAGATGGTCAGCTCGCCGGAGTAATCCGTCGAAGCCGTCCACAGGCGCAGGATGTCCGCGCCCAGCGTGTCGAATATCTTCTGCGGTGCGATTACATTACCCTTGGACTTGGACATCTTGTGGCCGTGGCCATCCACCACGAAGCCGTGCGTGAGCAGTGCCTTGAAGGGGGCGCGATCGTTGATCGCACAGCCGGTCAGCAGGGATGACTGGAACCAGCCCCTGTGCTGGTCGGAACCCTCCAGATACAGGTCGGCAGGGGCGCTTAATTCTGTGCGGCGCTCCAGCACTGCGGCATGGGTCGCGCCGGAATCGAACCACACATCCAGCGTGTGGGTGAGCTTCTTGTAGTGCTCTGCGTCCGCACCCAGCAGGTCCACTGAATTCAGACTGAACCAGGCCTCGATGCCGTCCTGTTCGACGCGTTTCGCCACTTGTTCCAGCAGTTCAGGTGTGCGCGGGTGCAGTTCGCCGGTCTCCTTGTGGACGAAAAACGGCATCGGTACGCCCCAGTTGCGCTGGCGCGATACGCACCAGTCGGGACGGTTTTTGATCATGGCTTCCAGACGCGCGCGTCCCCATGAAGGGAAAAATGCGGTTTCATCTACCGCCTTGTTGGCCAGTTCGCGCAGGGTCGCATCGCTGCCGTGCGCCTGCTGCCCCATGCCGATAAACCATTGCGGGGTGGAGCGGAAAATGATCGGGGTCTTGTGACGCCAGCAATGCGGGTAACTGTGCTGCACTTTCTTCAGGCACAGCAGATGCCCGCTGGCTTCGAGTGCGTGCAATACGATGTCGTTGGCTTTCCAGACGAACACGCCCGCCAGCGCAACTTCGCCCACGGCGGGCACGGAGGCCAGAAACTTGCCGTCGTCACCCACAGGGTTATCGGTGGGCAGGCCGTATTTTTGCCCGACGAAATAATCGTCCAGTCCGTGAGCGGGTGCGGTATGCACCAGTCCGGTACCAGCTTCCAGAGTCACATGCTCGCCGCAGATGATGGGCACGATGCGATCCTGAAATGGATGTTGCAGCGGCAGCATGTCGAGCGCCGCGCCTTTGCAACTGCCGACGGTTTCGCCGCTGAGCTGGTAGCGCTCCAGACAGCCGTCCACCAATTCGGCCGCCAGCAGCAGATAGCCTTTTTCGGTCTTGATCAGTTTGTAGTCAAAATCGGGATGCAGGCTCACCGCCTGATTGGCGGGCAGTGTCCAGGGTGTGGTGGTCCATATCACTGCGGATACCTTGGCTGAACCCGGCAGCGAGACGCCGAATGCCTTGGCCAGCGATATGTGATCTTTGACCTCAAACGCGACGTCGATCGCACTGGAGGTCTTGTCCTCGTATTCCACTTCCGCCTCGGCCAGTGCAGACTGGCAATCCAGGCACCAGTTCACCGGCTTGTAGCCTTGATACAGATAGCCGCGCTGCTGGATCGCGCCGATGGCGCGGATGATATCGGCTTCGGTTCCGAAATCCATGGTCAGATACGGACGATCCCAGTCGCCCAGCACGCCCAGACGGATGAAGTCTTTCTTCTGACGTTCGACCTGTTCGGTCGCGTAGGCGCGACACAATGCACGGAATTCGCCGGGCGGAATCGCCTTGCCGTGTTTCTTTTCCACCATCAGTTCGATAGGCAGGCCGTGGCAATCCCAGCCGGGCACGTAAGGCGCATCGAAACCCGAGAGCGTCTTGCCCTTGATGATGATGTCTTTGAGGATTTTGTTTACCGCATGACCGATGTGGATATCGCCGTTTGCATAGGGCGGGCCATCGTGCAAAATAAATTTAGGCAGGCCAATCTTAGCTGCGCGTATCTTCTGAAAGCGCTGCTGAGTCTGCCAGCGGGCCAGCATTTGCGGCTCGCGTTTAGCCATGTCGCCGCGCATCGGGAAAGCGCTGTCCGGCAGGTTGAGTGTCTTCTTGTAATCAGTCATGTTGTTCAAACCATTTCTTTGCATTTTCTACATCCAACGCGATTTGCCGCGTCAGTGTCTCCAGATTCGGATATTTCTCTTCATCGCGTAATTTTTGCAGAAACTCCACGCGTAAATGTTTGCCGTAAATTTGCTGTGCAAATTCAAACAAATGCACTTCCAGAACCGGCTTGGCATCCTGTTTGACAGTCGGTCGCACGCCGAGGCTGGACACCCCCTGCAGCACGCCGAACGTTTCGGCATGCACCTGCACGACGTAAATGCCTGACAGCGGCGGGCGGTTGTGCTTCATCTGAATATTGGCAGTCGGAAAGCCGAGTTTGTGTCCCACGCCATCGCCATGGACGACCCGCCCCGATATGCTGTAGTGCCGCCCCAGATAATGCTGTGCCGTGCGCAACTGCCCGGCAGCCAGAGAAGCGCGTACCACCGTGCTGGAAATGCGCACCCCGTCATGCATCACTGAGTGGACCGCCTGTGCGGTGAAATCATGCTGAGTACTTATTTTCTCCAGCAGTGCGAAATCGCCGGAGCGCCCGCTGCCGAAGTGAAAATCGTCGCCTATCAGCACAAATTTCGCCGACAGTTTCTCATGCAATATATGAACAAAATCCGTTGCGCTCATCTGCGCGAAGCGGGCGTTGAAGCGGCATACATGCACGCGATCTATGCCCAGTTCGGCAAATAACTCCAGTTTTTCGCGCAGGCTGGAGAGGCGGGCCGGGGCCTGAAGCGGGGTAAAAAATTCGCGCGGATGCGGCTCGAAAATCACCACGGCTGTCAGCAGTCCGCGCGCCTGCGCCGCCGTCTTCAGCTCGTTCAGCAAGGCTTGATGACCCAGATGCACTCCATCGAAATTACCGATAGTGAGAGCGACAGGCCGGGTATCAGGGGAATAGAGTCCACGTAGTATCTGCATAGCGGCGGAATTATACCGTGAGATGGCGCGTTAGCGTGCCTGCGTGTTGTGATTGGGCAGCTGAAGTGCGATTTTCACGGCTGACAGCAGCACAAGACGGCTTTTTTGTGTGCTGGCGCAGGATTGTTGTGCTGATCAGCGAGCAAGGCAACAGGCATTGCTGGCGCTAAGCACGGGTATCGTATAAACGAATCTGGTCGCGACCGGAGTGTTTGACGCGATACATGGCTTCATCGGCCTGCCTCATGGCTTCTTCCTGATTGTGGCCGGAAAACAGCGTGATGCCGATGCTCGCCGTGCAGTGGTGTTTTATGTGTGTTGCCGCATCAATGGGTAACACATAGGGTTCAGATAAGGCGGTGCGGATTTTTTCCGCAACAAATATCGCCTCTTTGGTTGCTTCAGTCCGGTTTGTATTTAGATCGGTGAGGATGATGACAAATTCATCACCGCCGATGCGCGCAACGGTATCCATGTCGCGCGCTGAATCCTTCAGGCGTCTGGCTACTTCAATCAGCAGAAAATCGCCTGTGCCATGCCCGTGCGTGTCATTCAGCAGTTTAAATTTATCCAGATCGATGAACATCAGCGCGCCATGACACCCCGAGCGCCGGTTCGCAGCCATGGCAAGATTGAGGTGGTCGCTGAGCATGCGCCGGTTAGGCAGGTTGGTGAGTACGTCATAGAACGCCAGCCGGCGTACTTGTTCTTCCAGTAGTTTGCGTTCAGTAATATCGCGGATGATGCCCAGCGCATGCCAGCTGTTTTGAAACATGAATGCTGAAATGGATAGCTCGACCGGGAATTCCTCACCGCTTTTTCGCAGCGCGGTCGTATCGAATGTCGTGCCGACTAATTTTCCGGCACCAGAATCGCGAAAGTGCTGGTAGCTGCTGTGTGCATCAGCACGATAGCGTTCGGGCGTGAGCAGGTTGTGCAGATTTTCGCCCGCCATTTCATTCGCCGAGTAACCAAATATTCTTTCAGCCGCAGGATTCCAGTAAATGATCTGTTCATCCGGGCCGATGATCACGATTGCGTCTTTGGCATTGGTGCTGATCAGACGGAATTTTTCTTCGCTCTCTTGCAGTGCATGGCTTCTGCTTTCAAGTTCGGCCGTTCGCAGCTGTACCGTTACTTCGAGTTGGTCGTGATGAAGTTGCAATGCCTCAGTCGCGCTTTGCAACTTGCTGATGATGAGTCGAATGTGTCGGACAAAGGGATGGAAGATCAGGATGGCTTCCAGTACCAATAACAAGAGCGTGGCCAGCCAGAATATCGTTTCGGCTCTTTGCAGGCGTTGTACGGCTACTTCGCCTTCAAGTTGATACTGGGCGACCATATGATCCAGCGCGACCAGCAAGGTGGTTGGGGCTGTGGTGGTGATGTATCGCAATGATGGATTATCCGTGGTCAGCTCTTCGTCCGTCAGTTGTAGCAGTACCTTGACTGTGCTGATGTAGCGTTTAACTTGTCCGTCGAGAGAATCCGGTGCATCGAAATACAGGGAATGAACAACGGCGGAACGCGTCTCAGGCAAACCCATGGCCGCGTCGCCGTGTGTCAGTCCGTTGTGTGAACGCTCCATCAACAAGATGGCGTCCGTTAGCTGTTTGCGCAGCTGTGAACGCTCCGCACGAGGAGCGTTGGTCAGCAGGTTGGAGAACAAGGCCGTGCGTTGACTCAGCATACGCTGTCTGCCGCTGACGTTGACTAGCGCGGCGGTACTTTTTTGTTCAGAGATGACCAGATGCATGCTCAGCCAAGCGGCCGTGGAAAGAGAGACCACTAATAACAGCGCGATCACGTAACGCCAAGTCAGCGCTTGAGCGACGTTGAGTTGAATGTTCATTTTTGAAATAGTGTAGGTGGCAACCAGCCACACTGGAGCTGGTACAAATTATAGGAGATATTCACCACGGGTGTCAGTGTTTCAATTTCGAGAAGGCTGCGGCCATTGCGTTTGGCGTGACAGGCCTGGACGTGCGGACCGCAGTTGGCGCTTTGGTCTGTGCGTGCTGGTTGCGCGGTCCTTGGGCGTCTCTGGGCGGATTGTTGGTTTGAACTGCGCTATCGGTCAGGCGCATGGTCAGGGCGATGCGTTTACGCTTTTCATCGATTTCCAGCACCTTGACTTTGACGATCTGCCCGGCCTTGACGATGCTATGCGGGTCTTTGACAAAGGTGTTGGAAAGTGCGGAAATGTGTACCAGTCCGTCCTGATGCACGCCGATGTCAACAAACGCGCCGAACGCGGCAACATTGGTGACTACGCCTTCCAGGATCATGTCCGGCTTCAGATCAGACAATTTCTCTACGCCTTCGCGGAAGGTGGCGGTGGCGAATTCGGGACGCGGGTCGCGCCCGGGTTTTTCCAGTTCCTTGAGGATGTCGCTGATGGTGGGTAAACCGAACTGTTCGTTCACATAGCGGGTGGGATTCAGTGATTTAAGCAGGGCGCTGTTGCCGATTAATGTCTTGATGTCCTGCCGGATATCGGCAAGTTGAATGTCGGCAAGGATGCGTTTGACCAGCGGGTAGGATTCGGGATGCACGGTCGATGCGTCGAGCGGATTGTCGCCACCCATAATGCGCAAAAAACCTGCCGCCTGTTCGAAGGCCTTTTTGCCCAGGCGCGGCACGTCAAACAGTTGCGCACGGGTGGCGAATCGCCCTTGTTGGTCGCGGTAGGCAACGATGTTCTGTGCCACAGTCGCGTTTAGCCCCGAAACCCTTTCCAGCAAAGGCGCGGAGGCGGTGTTCACGTCCACGCCCACCGCGTTCACACAGTCTTCCACCACCGCATCCAGCGAGCGCGCCAGTTGCGTCTGGCCGACATCGTGCTGGTATTGGCCGACGCCGATGGATTTGGGGTCTATCTTCACCAGTTCGGCCAGCGGGTCTTGCAGACGTCTTGCGATGGACACCGCGCCGCGTAGCGAGACATCCAGGTCGGGTAATTCCTTAGAGGCGTATTCGGACGCGGAATACACCGATGCGCCCGCCTCGGAGACTACCACGTTGATGAGTTTCAGTTCCGGGCGCAGCTTGATCAGATCGAGCGCCAGTTTGTCGGTCTCGCGCGAGGCTGTGCCGTTGCCGATGGCGATCAACGCGACGCGATGTTTTTCGGCCAGCTTTGCCAGCGTGTGCAATGCGCCATCCCAGTCATTGCGCGGCTGATGAGGATAGATCACGGCGGTATCCGCCACGCGGCCGGTCTCGTCCACCACGGCGACTTTCACACCCGTGCGTATGCCGGGGTCCAGCCCCATGGTCGCGCGCGGCCCGGCAGGTGCGGCGAGCAGCAGGTCTTTCAGGTTGCGCGCGAACACGTTGATCGCCTCGCTTTCGGCTTTGCTGCGCAATGCGCCCATCAGCTCGCTTTCCAGATGCAGGAAACTTTTTACGCGCCAGGTGTAGCGTACCGTTTCGGCCAGCCAGGCATCGGCGGGGCGGCTCTTGTTGGTAATGCCGAAGCGGGTGGCGATACGCGCTTCACATGGATTGTAGGGTGCGGTCATCGCGGGTTTTTCGGTTTCCGTGTCCAGACGCAGTTGCACCGTCAGCAGTTCCTCGCGCCGACCGCGCAAAACCGCCAGCGTGCGGTGCGAGGGGATGGTCTTGATGGATTCGGAATAGTCGAAGTAATCGGCATATTTTGCCGCTGCATCCTTTTTGTCTTCGATGACGCGTGCTTGCAGCACGCCATGTTCCTGCACGTATTCGCGCAATGCTTGCAACAACGCGGCATCTTCCGCGAAGCGTTCCATCAATATCTGGCGTGCGCCGTCCAATGCCGCCCTGACGTCAATGACGCCGGGATTGTCGCCCTGTTCGGTGGTAAACGAGGGTTTCAAAAATTTGGCCGCCTCCTGTTCCGGATGCAACACCGGGTTAGTCAGCAGTGTATCGGCCAGCGCTTCCAGGCCCGCTTCGCGCGCGATCTGCGCTTTCGTTCTGCGCTTCATCTTGTAAGGCAGGTACAAATCTTCCAGCTGTGTCTTGTCCGCCGCATGTGATATTGCGTTCAGCAGTTCAGGCGTCATCTTGTTTTGTTCGCTGATGGCGGAAATGATGGTCGCGCGCCGTGCTTCCAATTCGCGCAAATAGCCCAGTCTGTCTTCCAGCAGGCGCAGTTGGGTGTCATCCAGCCCGCCGGTGGCTTCCTTGCGATAGCGCGAGATGAAAGGCACGGTCGCCCCCTCGTCCAGTAATTGGACGGCAGCGGTGATTTGTGCGGGTTTGGCGGCGAGTTCTGAGGCTAAGCGTTGTTCTATGGTTGGCAGCATGGTTCTGTTTCTTGTTGAATCGGCCTTGAAGAGGTCGATGGGGGATTTTTATGAGGGGCGGATTATGCCAAGTCGGGCGGGAGCAAGGAAGGTAAATGCGCCTTTTGCTTATTGTAGGGTGCGCTAATGTGCTTTGTGGGGCGCTGCTCCTGTCATGGGCTGTCTGTTTCAGATTGAACTCGCTCAATATCTGATTCATCCCAGCCTTCTACGCGATTCGTTTCTACAAAATCACCATTTACTAGCTTATGGGTAACCCGGTCGCGCAGCCCATAAACGTATGGAAGTCCGGGCCGCTCTGCCACTTCAACTGTTTCTACTTCAAGTTGTCCATCGTTGTCCGAATTGATGACATCGAAACCGCAGCCTGTGGAGCTATATAACTCAGCAATTTGTTGAAACTCCCACGCTACAAGTCCATAGACAAGTAACGCGGTAGAGTGCGGCCCTGCGCTAACCTCAACTAGTAATTCATCATGGCCGTCGTTGTTTATGTCTGCGTAGCGAGTTTGCAGCCACGGACTCATTTCTCTCCGCCCGCCCGGTACAGACCATTCGGGGGAGCTGCCTTGGTTCTCTGGTGGGTGCTGCAAAACACTTGTAATTCCATTCATTAACGTCTGCGGGAGTTGTTTGGTGAGTTCTTCAAAGTGGCGTTCAGCCGATTTTGCTTTGCTGTGCTGCCACACAGCAATCGCCACGGTGATCGCGATTCCCAATACACCAAGAATGATGCCAAGAATGTCCATAATTATCTAAGTGTTCAACTTAAAGTGAATATACAAACATGTCGGGTAAATTTTTGTTGATGGTTGCAGTAATGCGACCTATTTAGTGTTCGTAAGTCTACATCAAACCCATTGTTTTTCCACAAGAAATTCAGGCAATAAAAAGGCGACCCTGGGGCTAGCCGTTGGCGAAAGGTGTTGATTTTAGACGCCCGATACACCGCAAACCCGCTCTGAGCCTAGCTCTTGGCGGGTTTTTCATTGACTAAGATTTTATTTTCAATAAAAAAGGCCGCAAACCCAATATGGGCGCGGCCTC
>JAURZN010000097.1 GCA_030653355.1 Gallionella sp.
CTGATGCAGTTCCTGCAATCGCTATAACTATGTATAGTTCGCTACCAGCAAGGTCTGGTAGCGTATGGGGTGGCAGAAATAACTGTACATAGTTCGCTTCTGTGCATAGGTGCCACTATGTACAGCTGTGCATAGTGGCACTTAGCTGATACTCACCTTGTCTTTACGTGAAATTCCGGTATCGAGACTATATAGTAACTCCGTCCTGTTTCAGTGGTCTTATTCACAGCTGGCAGGTAGCTGCCAGTGAAGTCAGGACATGCACCTGTGGACTACGAATAGTCGAGACTAACATTCGATGTTTCCCGGTTTGGTTTCGAGTCTGCAGGTGCGCTTGGGTTCGTTAACGAATACTCAGGGCGCGCCGCCCAATCGGCTCTCTATATTGTCTTCGCAGAACCCATGCATGCATGTCTGTTTCTGTTATTCATTATTTGCGGAGGCGATCATGAATTCTCAACCTACCCCTTCCTTCACGGCCTTCGTTGGCATCGACTGGGCCGACAGGCATCACGACTTCTGTTTGCAAGCCGCCGGTTCAAACAAGCGTGAATTTGGCACACTGGATCACACACCGGAAGCAATCGCAAAATGGGCATATTCATTGCGCGACCGGTTCGGCGGCCCTATTGCCATTTGTCTTGAACTCGCCAAAGGCCCCGTGGTTTATGCGCTACAACGGTATGACTTTATTGTAATCTTCCCGGTTCACCCTTCAACGTTGGCCAAATATCGACAAGCCTTCGTCCCAAGTCACGCCAAGGATGATCCGACTGATGCAGAAATGGCGCTTGATATTATGCTCCGTCACCCTGACAAGCTCAAACCCCTCAAGCTGCAAAGCGTCGCCATGCGAACTTTGTCCACACTGGTCGAGGAACGCCGTTGCCTGGTCAATGATGTGACCAGCGTCACTAACCGTATGACCAGTACACTCAAACAATACTATCCGCAGGTGCTAGACTGGTTTGAACACCGGGACACAATGATCTTCTGTGATTTCTTGAGTCGCTGGCCGACACTCAAACAAGTAAAGCGGGCCAGGCGATCAACACTGGAATCTTTCTTCCATCAGCACAATGGGCGTCGGGCGCATCTTGTCGAGAAGCGTATTCAGGGCATCATGGAGGCGACCGCGCTCACAGAGGATGAGTCTGTGATTCGTCCAAACATGATGGTCGTGCTGGCATTAGTCGAACAGTTACGCGTCCTTTTGCAGGCTATTGATCGCTTCGATGCCGAGATCGATGTCGTCACCAAAAGCCTGCCTGACTACGATTTGTTCGCGGCGTTACCCGGCGCGGGACATATCCAGGCACCCCGATTATTGGTCGCCTTTGGCGAGGATCGTGATCGCTATGCCAATGCCGCCGAAATACAGCGCTACTCGGGGGTGGCGCCAGTGGTTGAACGCAGCGGCAACAAGTGTTGGGTTCACTGGCGGCTTGCCTGCCCAACCTTCCTGCGCCAGACCTTTGTCGAGTGGGCGGGATCAACCATCCCCCGATCCTACTGGGCAGGCGCCTACTATCAGCAGCAACGCCAGAAGGGATGCTCTCATCGCGTGGCAGTACGCGCCCTGGCTTTCAAGTGGATCCGGATAATCTACAGTTGCTGGAAAAACAGAACACCATATGACGAATCAGTCTATTTGAAATCGCTAAAGCGAAGAGGATCACCATTGCTAAACAGCAGCGTCATGGAATCTGCAAAAATGACTTGACGGAGTGCCTCAGGGCGCGAACCGGAC
>JAURZN010000099.1 GCA_030653355.1 Gallionella sp.
GCAGGACTATGCAACGAAATGGATGTGGACTTACAATCACGAGCGCCCGCACATGGCGCTTGGCGGCATCACCCCGAAACAGAAGCAGGCACTATTAAATAACTCTACTTCTGACCCCAACTAAAAATGGGGGGATTACCGGGGGATTACCGCACCATCCCATCCGCCCGCAATTCATAACACACCTCGCCGCGGGAAAATATCTACGTTATTTGCTTAACTCCGAATTTCGCGTCCATTTCCGCACCCTGGTTCACCCCTTACCCAGCCATCGGCAACGCCTTATAGCGCGTTTTAAGAGGCCTGTCCTGCAAGCCCCGTGTTTATTGACTTACAGGGTGACGCCTAATAGTTTTTCGCAAATATGTATCACACCGCTAGACGTTGTTGCCTAATTGCCACAGATGCGGTCAACCGATAATACCGGCGGAAAACTCTCCCGGTAATATCAGAAGCATAAATACAAAGGCCACAATTTTGTGGCCTTTTGAAAAAGTACTCCCAGTTAAAACTTACACATCCAGGTTTTTTGCGCCCAGTGCGTTATTCTGAATGAATGCGCGTCGGGGCTCAACCAGATCGCCCATCAGGGTGGTGAAGATTTCGTCGGCTGCAATAGTGTCTTCGATACGCACTTTAAGCAGAATACGGTTCTTAACAAACATGGTGGTTTCCCACAATTGTTCCGGGTTCATTTCACCAAGACCCTTGTATCGCTGAATACTGAGGCCGCGCTTGGCTTCTTCGAGCAACCATTCGATGGCCTGTTTAAAGCTGGAGACGCCGCGCTTCTGCTCACCGCGTAACACATATGCTGTCGGTGCAATCAGTCCGCTCAGTGCATCTGCGGTCTGACGAATCTGCCGATAATCACTACCTTGAAGAAAATCCTTGTCCAGATAACTAATTGAATAATTTCCATAATACAGCTTTTCCAGACGCAGACGCAATTCACCTTCCTCATCATTATCGACTGTCACTTTGATAACACCACCGCAGGTGGCGTCAAGCATTTGCGCACTTTTCTGTGCCTGCTCTGCATCTTCCAGTGACAGAGTAGGTAAAATCAACAGAGCATGACTGGCCTCCGGTGCAATGAAATGGGACAAACGATCGATCACAGCTTCAGCGAGGAAGTATTTTCTGGCAATTTGTTCCAGCGCTTCACCCTGAATCGGTGTTGCTTCCAGCGAAGGATAAAGCGATGCATCTTTCAGCGCATTACCCAGCAAATAGCTCTTCATTTCCAGATCATCTTTGAGATAACGCTCGTCCCGGCCTTGCTTGATTTTGTACAGCGGTGGCTGCGCAATGTAAATGTGGCCGCGCTCAACCAGCTCCGGCATCTGACGATAGAAAAAGGTAAGCAGCAAGGTACGGATGTGCGAACCGTCCACGTCCGCATCGGTCATGATGATAATGCGGTGATAACGCAGTTTGTCTGCGTTATATTCATCCTTACCTATACCTGTACCCAATACAGTTATCAGCGTTGCAATTTCCTGTGAACTGATAAGTTTTTCAAAACGCGCTTTTTCCACATTTAGAATCTTACCCTTAAGCGGCAGAATGGCCTGGAATTTACGGTCACGGCCTTGTTTGGCAGAACCGCCCGCAGAATCACCCTCCACCAGATATAACTCGGATAAGGCGGGATCCTTTTCCTGGCAATCCGCGAGTTTACCCGGCAATCCCATGCCATCCAGCACACCTTTACGACGGGTTAGATCCCGGGCTTTACGTGCCGCTTCACGCGCACGTGCCGCTTCAATAATTTTTCCCACGATAATTTTTGCGTCGTTAGGCTTTTCCAGCAAAAACGCGCTCATTTGCTGACCGATCAATTCTTCAATGACAGGACGAACTTCAGATGAAACCAATTTATCCTTGGTTTGTGATGAGAATTTAGGATCAGGCAACTTGACTGACAATACCGCAGTCAAGCCTTCGCGCATGTCATCACCGGTCGGATCTACCTTGGCCTTTTTCGCTAATTGTTCAGTTTCTATATATTGATTCAAGGTACGTGTCATGGCCGCACGCATGGCGGTCAAATGCGTACCACCATCACGTTGCGGGATATTATTGGTGAAACACTGCACGTTTTCCTGATAAGAATCATTCCATTGCATGGCAATTTCAGCCGTCATCCCGTCCTTCTCGCCGATAGCATGAAAAACCGTTGGATGCAGCGCAGTCTTGTTACGGTTCATGTATTGGACAAAACCTTTGATTCCACCGGTAAATGAGAAATTTTCTTCCTTGCCATTACGATGATCGATCAAGGCGATTTTTACGCCATTATTCAGAAACGATAATTCACGCAAACGTTTAGCCAGAATATCAAAATGGAACTCGACTAAACCAAAAGTCTCTTTTGCAGCCAGAAAATGAACCAGGGTACCCTTCTTTTTTGAGGGGCCGATTATTTTGAGCGGAGCTACCGGATCACCATGGCGAAACTCCATGAAGTGCTCCTGCCCTTCACGATAAATAGTCAATTTCAACCATTCTGACAAAGCATTAACCACAGAAACACCTACGCCATGCAAACCGCCTGAAACCTTGTAGGAATTGCTGTCAAATTTTCCACCCGCATGCAGGATAGTCATGATGACTTCAGCAGCCGACCGTCCTTCTTCCTTATGAATATCAGTCGGGATGCCACGTCCATTATCACTGACACTGATCGAGTTATCTGCATGAATAATTACATTAATTTCATTACAATGCCCTGCTAATGCTTCATCTACTGCATTGTCTACCGCTTCGAATACCATGTGGTGCAAACCAGTACCATCATTGGTGTCACCAATATACATGCCAGGACGTTTACGAACTGCTTCTAGGCCTTTAAGTACCTTAATGCTACTGGAATCATATTCACTCATTGATTTCTTTCTTGATATTGGTTTGTTTCACGTGAAACATTACATAAAATTGTCGGAAAACTCGTATTTATCCCGTAAATTAAATTCGCATGGGCATCACGACATATCGGAAGTCCAGATCATCGGGAGAGGTAATTAAAATACTGCTATTAGGACTACCAAAGGAAAAAATAGCTGTTTCGCTACTGATGCTATTCAAACCATCCAGCAAATAATTCACATTAAAGCCAATATCAATCGCCTCGCCATGATAATCAGTTTCAATCTCTACCTGAGCCTCTTCCTGCTCACTATTGCTACTTATAATGCACAGATTTTTTTCAGTAAGTACAAAGCGAACCCCTCTGAATTTTTCATTCGACAAAATAGCCGCACGCTGTAAAGCCTGTTGAACCAATATTCTGTTGATGCTCAGGTGATTGCTGTAATTAGGAATAACTCTTTGATAATCTGGAAATTTTCCTTCAATCAATTTTGTAATTAATTCTATATTCGAAAACGTGGCTTTAAGTTGCTGAGATGAAAATTCAATTTCAATTTGATCATCGTCATCATTACTGAGCAATTTTGACAGCTCCATGATTGCTTTACGCGGAATAATAATTTCCTGTTTTTCTGTAAAATTTTCAATGTCTATCGCGTTATAAGCCAATCTATGTCCATCTGTAGCAACAGTCCTGAATTTATTATCTTCAATAACAAAAAGAACACCGTTCAAATAATAACGAACATCCTGTTGAGCCATGGCAAATTGAACTGAACTTAACAGAGTTTTAAGCGCAGTCTGCCTTAACTTTAATTTGTTTGAATTTGTAATTTCAATATTTAGTTTTGGAAAATCCTGTGCTGGCAAGGACTGCAGATTAAATCGGCTTTTATTGGATTTAATCTGAGTCTTATTTTCCTTGGTTTCAACGGATATTGAACTTTGGTCTGGAAGTATGCGTAATATTTCTTGTAATTTTTTCCCGCCCACCGTTATAGCCTCAGCAGAATCGCTGTCGGATTCTGCCTGTATTGTGGTGGTGATTTGAATTTCCAGATCAGTAGAAGTAAAGCGAATTTTCCCAAATTCGTTTTCAATCAAGACATTGGATAATATTGGCATCGTTTGTTTACGTTCTACGATACCAACGACTATTTGTAATGGTTTGAGCAAAACTTCCTTACTTATCTTTTTAATAAACATAATATAAATTCCTAATAAGACTAATAATGTCTTCAAATACAGTGGATAAGTATAAAAATTAGATAAAAAACAATAACTTGATTATCAAATTTAATTGTGTTGCTGCTGTTGGTTACCAGCAGGTCTTATGTGGATAAATAAAAAAATTACAATTTTCCGAAAGTTATGCACAGTTTATTAACATTGTATCCATAACTTTATACTCAATTGTGCGAAGAATATTCGCTACGAAATAACATTCTAAATCACTTGCTGTGCTTTAGTCGCATATTGAGGTTTGTAACTTTATCCTGTCAGTGTTTGCAATAAAATATTGTAGTCAGCATCAATGGTTGTATCGGTTGCCCTTAATGCAATTACCGTTTGGCAGGCATGAATCACGGTGGAGTGATCTCTTCCTCCGAATGCATTACCAATTTCCGGCAAACTCATAGTAGTCAATTCACGCGCCAGGCTCATGGCAATTTGCCTGGGGCGGGTAAGGTTTCTGGTTCTTTTCTTGGACAGTAACTCGATAATTTTTATGCGGTAATAATCTGCGACCGTCTTTTGGATATTATCAATAGAAATTTGCCGACTCTGTGCAACCAGGATGTCCTTTAATGCTTCTTTCGCTGTTTCAACTGAAATAATGCGCTTGTGAAATTTGGTATATGCTTCAACGCGTTTTAGCGCTCCTTCAAGCTCACGCACATTGGAATTGACATGCTTGGCAATAAAAAAAGCAACGGCATCATTAAGTGAATAACCACTGATTGCAGCCTTCTTGAGCAAAATTGCAACACGCATTTCCAATTCCGGGGGTTCAATTCCAATGGTAAGCCCCCAGCCGAAACGGGAAACCAGACGGCTTTCCAAACCTGTTAATTCCTTGGGAAATGTATCGCTGGTCAGGATTACCTGTTTGTGTGAATCAACCAAGGTATTGAAGGCATAAAAGAATTCTTCTTGAGTCTTGGCTTTTCCGGCAAAAAATTGAATGTCATCGATAAGCAGAACATCCAATGAGTGGTAATACTGCTTAAATTCCTCGAATTTGTTTGTTTGATAAGCACGTACCACGTCAGCAACGTAGCGCTCAGCATGCATATAACAAACTTTTGCCTGAGGTTTGTTGATGCAAATTTGGTTGCCAATGGCTTGAGCCAAATGAGTTTTTCCAAGTCCCACCCCCCCGTAAATAAATAACGGGTTGTATGAAACACCGGGTAATTCGGCAACTTGTGTCGCTGCTGCAAAGGCCAACTGATTGGCTTTACCAATAACAAAATTATCAAAAGTCAAATTCTGGTTAAGTTTTCCATAGCCTCGGAAGGAAGTTTCGATCTTGGGCTTGGTTTCAACGGCAATTTTTTTCGCTTCCGGCACAGGAGGCGGAGAAGGCGAGTTGGTGGTGGTTGCTTCCACAACACGGAATTCAAATTGAGGCACGATGGCAAATGCCAGCTTTGCCTGACGGCTTATTTCAGGGAAGAAACGATCCTGTAATATTTTTAATGTAATAGTGTTTGGCGCAGTTAAAACCTGATGGCCATTGTCATCCTTTAATTTAAGAGGCTTAATCCAAGAATTAAATTGTTGGGGTGGGAGGCTCTTTTCGAAAGAGCGCAAACAGGTATCCCAGAAGGCGTTTTCTTGCATATATACCTAATTGGAAGTGCTCATTAGCATAAGTGTTCGCGTATTCTACAGACGATAGCAAAACTTATCCACAGGCAATAAAGCAAATATATCTTGACACAAAGTAGCTAACGCATTGTAATACCGCGTTTTATGACTTCCCAAGGATAATTCAGAATGAAACGCACATACCAACCTTCCGTAACGAAAAGAAAACGTACTCATGGATTTTTAGTTCGCATGAAAACACGCGGTGGCCGAGCAGTGATCCGTGCCCGTCGTGCCAAGGGTCGTGCAAAACTCGCTGTGTAAGCAGCAAAATAGCTTTTCAGCTGCGCAACGCATTCCGCGCAGCGAAGGCTATGGCCCGTGTCTGAAATCACATGTGCTCTCAGACAAATATTTCAAGCTTTTTTTTGTTGTAAATAACACAAGAAATGAGATGCTGGGTATTGTTGTGGCCAAAAGATATATACCAAAATCTGTGGATAGAAATCAGCTTAAGCGTGAGATCAGGGAGCTTTTTCGTATCCACGACATCAAGCGATGTGGCATCGATCTGGTCGTGATGGCGCGTAACTCAGAGCGTACAGATAAGACTGCATGTATTAACGGCTTGAGTAAACTTTTTAATCGGGTGGCAATACGATGCGCAGAATCCTGATGAAAAGTATTCATGGCTACCAGTATTTCATTAGCCCGCTGAGCCCGCCGACATGTCGTTTCACTCCCAGTTGTTCTCACTATGCATGCGAAGCTTTAACCAGACATGGCCTGATCAAGGGTAGCTGGTTGAGTATCAAGCGTATCGCGCGCTGTAATCCCTGGCATCCAGGCGGTTACGATCCGGCACCATAATTAATCAATAAAAATACCACCATGGACTTTCAGAGACTTTTCCTGTTTTTAATTCTTTCATTTTCACTAATGATGATTTGGGATGGCTGGCAACGTTATCAGCAACCACCGCTTGTTCAGCAGGCAAATACAGCAAAGTCAGATCTACCCGTGGCTACAATCAAGGCCGCCGATGTCGCTGCACAAGCGTCAATGCTTCAGGCGCCCGAAAAACAGGTGGCAGGAAAAGTAATCAAGGTTAAAACAGATATTCTGGAAGCCGAGATCAGTAGCGTAGGTGGTGATATTCAGCGCCTGGATTTTTTAAATCACCCTGATGGCGAAGACAAAAATAAGCATTTTGTTTTGTTTGCAAAGGGTGCGAATACCCACAGCTATGCAGCACAATCTGGTTTGTTGGGCGAGGGTATGCCTAATCACAACAGTATTTTTACTGTTGAACAGGATAGCTACGAGTTAGCACCCAATGCAGATCAACTTCAGATAAGACTGACTGCCGAAGAGTCGAACGGGATTAAAGTTGTCAAGCTGATAACATTCCATAAGAATAGTTATGTTATTGATATTACGTACGAAATTGAAAATGGTACGGGTGCGGCATTAAACACATCCGCTTATTACCAGTTCATACGCGATAGCGTTCCTCCGGTTGGCGATTCGATGATGTTGCCTACTTATACCGGGGCAGCGGTGTATACGGAACAGGAAAAATTCCAGAAAGTTGCTTTTTCGGATATTGATAAAGCCAAAGTTGATTATCCTAAGGAATCCGATAATGGCTGGATAGGCATGCTGCAGCACTATTTTGTTGCCGCCTGGATCCCTGAGCAAAAATCAAATCGTGAATTCTTTACCCGTAAGCTGGATAACGGACTGTATTCAGCGGGTGTCGTTCTGGCCGTACCGGCCATTGCGGTAGGGCAAAAGTCGGTCATAACCGTACCGCTTTACGCGGGTCCGGCTCAGTCCAGTCTTAATGACATTTCACCCGGACTGGGTCTGACAGTTGATTACGGCTGGCTGACGATTATTGCTACCCCAATGTTTTGGGTGCTGACTTTTATTCATGGCATGGTGCAAAACTGGGGCGTGGCGATTATCGTGCTGACCGTGCTGATTAAAATTCTGTTCTTTCCTTTGTCGGCAGCGAGCTATCGCTCGATGGGAAAAATGCGCTTGGTCGCGCCCAAGCTGGAAAAAATCAAGCAACAGCACGCCAATGATCGTGAGCAGTTGAATCGCGCCATGATGGATTTATATAAAACCGAAAAAATTAACCCGTTGGGTGGATGCCTCCCGGTTTTAATTCAAATCCCGGTATTTATCGCGCTGTACTGGTCTATTCTGGCCAGTGTGGAAATGCGCTACGCACCGTTTTTTGGCTGGATAACCGATCTGTCAACGGCTGATCCCTATTACATATTGCCTGTCATTATGGGGGCGAGTATGTTTATTCAGGCCAAGTTGAATCCGGTCCCGCCGGATCCCATGCAGGCCAAGCTGATGCAAATCATGCCGATTGCTTTCAGCGTTATATTTTTCTTCTTTCCGGCGGGGCTGGTGTTGTACTCGATCGTCAATAATGCATTGTCTATCGCTCAGCAATGGTATATCACCCGCGGCTTAGAGGTTGAGGCCGTTGCAGCCAAACGCTGACACGATAGCTGCAATAGCCACCGCGCAAGGGCGCGGAGGTGTAGGAGAGGTGCGCATCTCCGGCAAGGGGATTGCGGCCATCGCACTCTCGGTATTGGGTAAGTTGCCTGCACCGCGTCATGCCACCTTGAGTGATTTTCTGGATGGGAATGATCAAGTCATCGATCAGGGTATCGCCCTGTATTTTCCCGCACCGCATTCCTACACTGGTGAAGATGTACTCGAATTGCAGGGGCATGGCGGTTCTGCTGTGCTGCACTTGCTATTACAACGCTGTCTGAGTTTGGGCGTGCGTCTGGCTGAGCCGGGTGAGTTCACGCAGCGTGCCTTCCTGAACGACAAGCTGGATCTGGCGCAGGCTGAAAGCGTAGCGGACCTTATTGATGCCACCACGAGCGAGGCGGCCCGCAGCGCTGTGCGTTCATTGCAAGGTGAATTTTCTGCTGCTATCCACGTTCTGGTTGATCAACTGGTGCGTTTGCGTATGCTGGTTGAAGCGATGCTGGATTTCCCGGAAGAAGACATTGACGTTGCTGACACCCGTCTGCGTGATTCGATACTGCAAAATGTTCAGGCTAAATTGCAACAGACCCTGGAGCGCGCAAAACAGGGGAGTTTGTTGCGTGAAGGGGCTCATATTGCACTGGTAGGACGGCCGAATGTTGGAAAATCAAGCCTGTTAAATCGGTTGTCCGGTGAAGAGGTCGCCTTGGTGAGCGATGTGCCGGGAACGACTCGCGATGTCATTCGTCAGGCGATACAGATACGCGGCATTCCTTTGCATATCATGGATACGGCGGGCTTGCGTGTCTCGCAGGATGAGGTCGAGAATCTGGGCATGGCGCGCACCCATCAGACAGTACAGCGCGCGGATTTAATTTTGATGCTGCTGGATGCGGCGAGCGGATGCAACGCAGAAGAGCGGGAAATCATATCCGGTTTCCCTGCTGATATTCCCCATTTGCTGGTGTACAACAAGGCTGATTTGCTGTCTGAGAAAACGGCTGTAGCGGGAGAGGGGATTTGCATTTCTGCTAAAACCGGCGACGGCATCGATGCTTTGCGCGACCGTATGCTCGAATTAATAGGCTGGCGCAATCAGGAAAGCGGCACATTCATCGCTCGTGAACGCCACCTGCGTGCGTTGCATCTTGCTCAATCCCATCTCGCGCTGGCCTCGGCGTTGTTGACGCAGCCTGAGTTATTTGCCGAAGAATTGCGCTTGACCCAGCAGGCATTGAACAGCATCACCGGGAAATTTAGCGCTGACGACCTGTTGGGCGAGATATTTAGCCGGTTTTGTATTGGAAAGTAGCTGTTTCACGTGAAACACGCCATTTCGGATTGAGGCCGGTCTGTTGTATGATGCGCCTCCTTTTAAGCTCAGCGGCAAGATGAAATTTCCTGATGTATTCGATGTGATTGTTGTGGGAGGAGGGCATGCCGGAACTGAGGCGGCCCTTGCCAGCGCGCGCGCTGGCTGCAAGACTTTGCTGCTTAGCCACAATATCGAGACGCTGGGACAAATGTCCTGCAATCCTTCCATAGGCGGGATAGGCAAGGGACATCTGGTCAAAGAAGTGGATGCGCTGGGCGGAGCGATGGCGATGGCGACGGATGTGGGCGGCATCCAGTTTCGTATTCTCAATTCCAGTAAAGGCTACGCGGTGCGGGCAACGCGGGCGCAAGCCGACCGTATCTTATACAAGCAAGCCATCCGAGCGGCACTGGAGAATCAACCCAATCTGTGGCTGTTCCAGCAGGCTGTTGACGATTTGCAGGTGGAGCAGGATAGGGTCACGGGTGTCGTCACTCAACTCGGCCTGCGCTTCAGTTCAAAAACCGTCGTGCTGACCGCAGGGACTTTTTTGGCCGGATTGGTTCATGTCGGTCAGGCAAGCTATCAGGCGGGACGCGCGGGTGACCCGCCTTCGCTCAGCCTGGCGCACCGCCTGCGCGAGTTAAAACTGCCGGTGGGACGACTGAAGACAGGCACGCCGCCGCGAATCGATGGCCGTACTATCAATTATTCCGTGTTGCAGGAACAGGCGGGTGATAACCCTGTGCCGGTGTTTTCCTTCATGGGCAATGCAGCGCAACATCCACGACAATTACCTTGCTGGATTACGGAAACCAGCGAGCGCACGCATGACATTATTCGAGGCGGGCTGGATCGCTCACCCTTGTTTACCGGCGTTATTGAAGGCGTGGGGCCGCGTTATTGTCCTTCTATCGAGGATAAGATCACGCGCTTTGCCGATAAGGCGTCACATCAAATATTTCTTGAACCGGAGGGTTTGACTACCCATGAGGTTTATCCGAATGGTATTTCAACCAGCTTGCCATTTGATGTGCAACTGGAGTTGGTCCGTTCCATTAAAGGCATGGAAAACGCGCATATTTTGCGGCCGGGCTATGCGATTGAATATGATTACTTTAATCCATGCGGCTTAAAAAGTTCTTTGGAAACAAAGGCTATACAGGGGCTGTTCTTTGCAGGACAAATCAACGGAACAACCGGTTATGAAGAGGCGGCAGCGCAAGGTTTGCTTGCCGGTTTGAATGCAGCGCTGCAAGTACGGGAAAAGGAAGCCTGGTGTCCGCGCCGCGATGAGGCTTATCTGGGGGTGATGGTCGATGATCTGATTACCCAGGGAGTGGCTGAGCCTTATCGCATGTTTACCAGTCGCGCGGAATATCGTTTGCAGTTGCGTGAAGACAATGCCGATTTGCGCCTGACGGAGAAGGGGCGCGAGCTAGGCCTGGTAGATGATGCGCGTTGGCAGGCATTTGAAGAGAAACGTGAAGCAATTGCCGTCGAGGAAGAGCGCATGCGCCGAACATGGGTGAATCCGCGTAACTTGCCGGAAGAAGATGCGTTACGTGTGCTGGGTAAGAATATTGAGCGCGAATACTCCTTGTATGAACTGCTGCGGCGTCCGGACGTGAACTATGCCAGTTTACTCACCCTGACCGGGGATGGTGTCGGAGTAGCCGACCCCAAAGTGGCTGAGCAAGTAGAAATACAGGCCAAATATCACGGCTACATAGAGCGGCAAAACCAGGAAATTGAGCGAAATGAGCAAAATGAGGCGCTCCACCTGCCAGATAACCTCGATTATCACGAGGTGCGAGGCTTATCCATAGAGGTTCAGCAAAAACTCAATCAATATAAGCCTGAAACGGTGGGTCAGGCCGCACGGATTTCCGGTATTACGCCAGCTGCCATTTCATTGTTATTGGTTCATCTAAAACGCGGATTTCGTGATGCTAGGTCAGCTAAATAATCGCATGGCCTTATCCGAAGGGTTGGAGCGCGGTATTATTCAACTGGGGATGCAAGTAAGTAGCGAAAAGCAGGTGAAATTGCTCGACTATCTGGCCTTGCTGGTAAAGTGGAACAAGGTTTATAACCTGACGGCGATCCGCGATCCTCAGCATATGCTCAGTCATCACTTGCTGGACAGTCTGGCCATAATTCCTTATCTGGGAGCCGGGCGCTGGCTGGATGTGGGTTGCGGTGCGGGTTTACCGGGTCTGGTTCTGGCTATCGTACAGCCGGAATGGCAGTTTGTCCTGTTGGACAGCAATAGTAAAAAGACCGGTTTTGTGCAACAGGCTATTATCGAGCTGGGACTGCGAAATGTGCAGGTTCGTTGCGCAAGAGTTGAGGAATACCAGACGACGGATAAGTTTGACGGAATTACTTCGCGTGCTTTTACCGAGTTGGGAGATTTTCTGCGCATGACCCGCCACCTGATCGCGCCACAGGGCCGATGGGTTGCCATGAAAGGCATGCCGGAAAATGAGCTGGCGGGGATGCCAGATGATTGTGTTATGGAAAAAATCATACCGTTGAGCGTACCGGGGCTGGATGCGGCGCGCTGTTTGGTTATTGCAACGCCTAGAGGAGAATCGGCAATATGACAAAAATTATGGCCATTACCAATCAGAAGGGCGGGGTGGGAAAAACCACGACGACCGTGAATCTGGCGGCCAGTCTTGCCGTAGCCAAGCAGCGGGTGTTGTTGATTGACTTGGACCCGCAAGGCAATGCGACCATGGGCAGCGGAATAGAGAAGCGTGATCTGGAAATCACGGTCTATCATGTGCTGCTGGGCACTAAAACTATCGTTGAGGCCAGAAAAAAATCCGAGCTGGGTAAGTATGATGTGTTGCCGGCCAATCGGGATTTGGCGGGCGCAGAAATCGAAATGGTTGATTTCTCACAGCGCGAAACGCGACTAAAGGATGCGCTAGCACTGGTTGCGGATCATTACGATTATGTGTTGATCGATTGTCCGCCAGCGCTTAACCTTTTGACTTTAAACGGATTATGTGCGGCGAAGTCGGTGATGATTCCGATGCAATGCGAATATTACGCGCTTGAGGGATTAAGCGATTTGGTTAACACCATCCGCAAGGTGCGTGCCAGTTTGAACCCGGTACTGGAAATTGAAGGGCTGTTGCGCACCATGTTTGATCCGCGCAATACTTTGGCGCAGCAGGTTTCCGATCAGTTGCAGGCGCACTTTGGCAGTAAAGTTTACCGCACCGTCATTCCACGCAATGTGCGTCTGGCGGAAGCGCCCAGTTACGGCGTTCCTGTGCTTTATCACGATAAAGCCTCTAAGGGAACGCAGGCATATTTGGCGCTGGCCGGTGAGTTATTGAATAACGCGGCGAAATCCGCAACATCAGCCTAAGGGAGGCGAGTATGACAAAACCACCAAAAGGGTTGGGCCGCGGGCTGGAAGCCTTGTTATCCGGCGGAAAAAGCGAAAAAGATGATGTGTTGCGTGATTTGAGCATTACCTTGCTCAAGCCGGGAAAGTATCAGCCCCGTACCAACATCGCAGAACAAGCGCTGCAGGATCTGGCGGCTTCAATTAAGGTGCAGGGCGTGATACAGCCCATTCTTGTGCGCCAGTTGATGGATGATAGCTACGAAATAATCGCCGGAGAGCGCCGCTGGCGCGCCTCAATGATTGCGGGTCTGAGTCACGTGCCTGTGCTGGTGCGCAGCGTGCCTGACAATGCCGCGCTGGCAATAGCCTTGATTGAAAATATTCAGCGTGAAAATCTGAATCCGCTGGAAGAGGCGATCGGCATCCAGCGGCTGATCGATGAATTCGAGATGACTCATCAGGCAGCGGCTGATGCCGTTGGGCGCTCGCGCAGCGCCGCCAGTAATTTACTGAGGCTGCTCAAGCTGCCTCAGGGCGTACAGGACTTGCTGATGGAAAACCGCCTCGATATGGGGCATGCGCGTGCGTTGTTGCCGCTGGAGGGCGTGCAACAGATATTGTTGGCCAACAAAATCGTAAAGGAGCAGCTGTCCGTGCGCGAGGCGGAAAAGCTGGTGCAGCGGCAAACGCATGAGGCAGGGGCGGAAAAAGCGAAGAAAAGGATAGCGCCAGACAGAGATACGCTCAACTTGCAGGAGGAGGTAAGCGCATATCTGGGAACGCGGGTAGAAATAAAATCGGGCAGTAAAGGCGCGGGCAAGTTGGTCATCGAATATGCGAGCCATGAACAGCTGGAGGAATTCCTGCTTAAGCTGAAAGAAGGCAGGTCGCTTGAGTAAAGAGGCCGTTGACGTGCAAAAGGCAGGTTTGACACACCCGGAAAACGCTGCTACTATTCCGGCGCTTTTACTTGTTGACCTTTTGCAGGTTGACGCTGAAGAGAAGCAGATAGCGCAACGTGTAGTAGTGGTGCAGCTGGTGGTAACGCTGGTGGTAACGGGCATCGCCTACAGCTTGAAAAGCTCGCCGCAGCTGGCGATAGCGCTGTTGGCCGGCGGAGCGGTGTCGGTTTTCAATGGAGCGCAACTGGCCTGGAGAATGTCACGGTCAGCACGGCAACTTAGCCAGGAAGCGCATCATCAACTAAGGCTCATGTACTTTTATGCCATTGAAAGATTTCTGGTTGTAGTGATGCTGCTTGGTTTGTGTATGGTAGTACTGAAATTAATGCCACTCGCCGTATTGGGTGGTTTTGTGATAGGTCAAGCAGCGCTGATCGTAGCGCGCTTGTTTTTGAGTAGAATAACGACGTAGATAGCGATAAAAAATGTCTAGCGAAGCACTCACCTCAGCAGAATATATCAAGCATCACCTCCAAAACCTGACATACGGCCAGCTTCCAGCGGGTTATGAGCGTCATGACGCGAGTGGCAATGTCGAAGCGTTGCAGCAGGCAACCTGGACGATTGCGCACGGCGCAGAGGAGGCCAGGGCGATGGGCTTTTGGGCTTTGAATCTGGATACGTTCATTATGTCGCTGTTATTGGGCGCGGTATTCATGTTCATGTTCCACCGCGTTGCGAAAGCGGCGTCAACAGGAGTGCCTACCGGATTGCAGAATTTCTGTGAATGGGCGCTGGAATTTATAGATAACAGTGTGCGCGGTTCTTTCTCCGGCAAGAATAATATGGTTGGCCCTCTGGCGCTGACTGTTTTCTTCTGGATATTCTCCATGAACCTGATGGATTTGTTGCCGATAGACTATGTTCCTCTGGTCATGCAGGCGCTAGGCGTTCCTTACTTCAAAGTGGTTCCTTCCACCGACCCGAATGCTACGTTCGGAATGGCGATCGGCGTGTTCCTGCTGGTGTTGTATTACAGTATCAAGGTAAAGGGTCTGGCTGGTTTTGCTGGTGAATTGACACTGCAGCCGTTTGGCAAGTGGGGTATGCCGGTCAATCTGTTGCTCGAAGGTGTGAATCTGATCGCCAAGCCAATCTCGCTCGCGTTGCGTCTGTTCGGTAACATGTATGCAGGCGAAATGATCTTTATTCTTATCGCATTGATGGGCGGTTCGTATCTGGGGCTGTCTGCTGCCAGTGCGACGCTGTTCGGGTCCCAGATTCTGCTGTCGTTAGGCTGGGCAATATTCCATATTCTGATTATTACCCTGCAAGCGTTCATCTTTATGACGCTGACCGTGGTTTATCTGGATATGGCGCATCAGGAACATCATTAATTTATTCATTCAACTTTAACTTTAACTACCAGGAGAAATAAAAAATGGAAATGGCAAATGCATTGTTGTACATCGCTGGGGCGCTGATGATGGGTTTGGGCGCACTTGGTGCGGCTGTTGGTATCGGTATTTTGGGTGGTCGCTTTCTGGAAGGCGCTGCTCGCCAACCTGAACTT
>JAURZN010000103.1 GCA_030653355.1 Gallionella sp.
CCGCTACGATGCGCCATGGAGGAAATTTGAAATGATTGCGCAAGATTTGGAAGTGAGTTTGCACCTGGCTTTTGTCGAGGCACGCCAGAAACGCCATGAGTACATTACCGTGGAACATTTGCTGCTTGCCATGCTGGATAATGCCTCCGCCGCCAATGTGCTGCGCGTCTGCCACGCAAACATCGAAGAGTTACGTCAGGCAGTCACAGAATTCATCGATACCAACACCCCGGTTGTTCCTGGCGAGAGTGATATGGACACGCAGCCCACTTTGGGATTTCAACGTGTCATCCAGCGCGCCATCCTGCACGCGCAATCCGCCAATAAAAAGGAAATTTCCGGCGCCAATATTCTCGCCGCCATGTTTGGCGAGAAAGACTCGCACGCCGTCCATTTTCTCACCCAGCGCAATATCAATCGTATCGACGTAGTGAATTACATCGTCCACGGCACAGGCAAGGAAACGCAAATCGGCACCGCACCGGCGCAGGGAGAACCTGTAGCAGAACAGCCCGCTGGCGATGAAAGCGCCCTGAAACACTACACCGTGGATCTCAATGCCCAGGCCCTGATGGGCCTGATAGACCCGCTAATCGGCCGTGAGGCAGAACTGGAGCGCGTCATACAGACGCTATGCCGCCGCCGCAAGAACAATCCTCTGCTGGTCGGTGAAGCGGGCGTGGGCAAGACGGCGATCGCCGAGGGGCTGGCGCGCCGCATCGTCGAAGACAATGTGCCGGATATTCTCAAGGATGCGCACGTCTATGCGCTGGATATGGGTGCCTTGCTCGCTGGCACGAAATACCGTGGCGATTTCGAACAGCGTTTGAAAGCGGTACTGAAAGAGCTTAAAGACGCGCCCAACGCGGTGCTATTCATCGACGAAATCCACACCCTGATAGGCGCGGGTGCGGCCTCAGGCGGCACCATGGATGCCTCCAATTTACTCAAGCCCGCCTTGTCCAACGGCGCACTAAAGTGCATAGGCGCAACCACCTATCAGGAATATCGCGGCATTTTTGAAAAGGATTCCGCGCTGTCGCGCCGCTTCCAGAAAGTCGATGTGCCGGAACCGTCTGTGGAGCAGACCATAGCGATCCTGAAGGGCCTGAAGTCGCGCTTCGAGCAGCATCACAGCATCAAATACAGCGCGGCAGCCATCAGCAGCGCCGCCGAGTTATCCGCGCGCTTCATCAATGACCGCCACCTGCCGGACAAGGCGATAGACGTACTCGATGAAGCCGGTGCTGCGCAACGCATTTTGCCCAAATCCAGACAGAAAAAGGTTGTCGGCAAGCACGAGATCGAAGAGATCATCGCCAAGATCGCCCGCCTCCCGACGCGCACCGTGTCGCACGACGACCGCAACACGCTGAAAACGCTGGACCGCGACCTGAAAGCAGTGGTATTCGGCCAGAACAAGGCCATCGATACACTGGCAACTGCCATCAAAATGTCGCGCAGCGGCCTCGGCAATCCGCAAAAACCCATCGGCAGCTTTTTATTCTCCGGCCCTACCGGTGTCGGCAAGACCGAAGTGGCACGCCAGCTCGCCTATGCGATGGGCATGCCATTGCACCGCTTCGACATGTCCGAATACATGGAACGCCACGCCGTATCGCGACTGATAGGCGCCCCCCCGGGCTATGTCGGCTTCGATCAGGGCGGGCTGTTGACCGAAGCAATCAGCAAGCAGCCGCACTCCGTGTTGTTGCTGGATGAAATAGAGAAAGCCCATCCGGACATCTTCAATATCCTGCTGCAAGTGATGGATCACGGCACGCTCACCGACAACAACGGACGCAAGGCCGACTTCCGCAATGTGGTCATCATTATGACCACCAACGCGGGCGCGGAAGCCCTGAACAAGTCGCAAATCGGCTTCACTAAGACAGCAACAGCGGGCGACGAGATGGCCGACATTAAGCGCATGTTCACCCCGGAATTCCGCACCCGTCTGGATGCTATCGTCTCGTTCGCTGCACTCAACACGGACGTCATCCTGCGCGTGGTAGACAAATTCCTGATTCAGCTGGAAGAACAGCTGCATGACAAAAAAGTGGATGCCGTCTTTACCGATGCGCTCAAGGCGCATCTGGCCGAGCACGGCTTCGACCCGCTGATGGGCGCCCGCCCCATGGCACGCCTGATTCAGGACACCATACGCTCCGCGCTGGCCGACGAACTGCTGTTCGGCCGTCTGGCAAACGGCGGCAAAGTCACCGTGGATGTAAAAGATGGTCAGGTGGTGCTGGAGTTTGAGAAAGAGGCAATTCCTGCCTGATCCCGCTTACAGGGGGCGCTTCGCCCCCTCCCCCACCGGCCCCTTGCATTTCGGCTCACTGGCCGCCGCGGTCGGCAGTTATCTCGACGCGAAACATCACCAGGGCACTTGGCTCATACGCATGGAAGACCTGGATACACCGCGCTGCGTGCCAGGTGCGGCGGAGGATATCCTGCACACTCTGGAGGCGTTCGGGCTACATAGCGATGTGCCTGTTCTGTATCAGAGCCAACGCACGGCGGCTTATGAGGAGGCATTGCAGCAGTTGCGAATCATCGGTGCGACCTATCCGTGTTGCTGTACGCGCCGCGAGATTGCGGATTCAGCACTGAACGGCATAGAGGGGCCGGTTTATCCTGGCACTTGCCGTAATGGCATTCCGGCGGGGCGAACAGGCCGTGCCTGGCGTGCAAGGACGAACAACACAGCGATAGCATTCGACGACGTCTTGCAAGGCAGAATCAGCCAGCGTCTTGAGAGTGACATAGGTGATTTCGTGGTAAAACGCGCCGATGGTTTATTCGCCTACCAGCTTGCAGTAGCGGTGGATGATGCGTTTCAGCACATCACACATATCGTGCGCGGCGCCGACCTGCTCTACTCCACCCCGCGCCAGATTCATTTACAACGCTTGCTGGGCCTGAGCACGCCGACCTATATGCATCTGCCCGTGGCATTGAACGCGCAGTGCGAGAAACTCAGCAAGCAGACGCTTGCCCCCGCCATTGGTCGCGATGATGTAATCACAACGCTGGTGAAGGCGCTGAAGTTTTTACAGCAGCAACCGCCTGCAGAATTGCGCGAGGCGACCGTCGAGCAAATATTACTGTGGGGGGCGGCAAACTGGAAGCCTGAAAAGCTAGCCCATTGCCGCCAGCTCCCGTCTGATCACTAGGATGCAGCCAGATGCCGCACCACGTCCGCAATCCGCTGTGCGGACTGTTCGACCAGCTGACGGTCCTCGCCCTCCACCATCACGCGCAGCAGTGGTTCCGTGCCGGACGGGCGCAACAACACGCGACCTTTGCCATTCAGAGCCGACTCCACTTCGGCAACGGCTGCTTTCACATCGGCGTGCTCCAGACAATCAACACCCTTGGCTACCCGCACGTTTACCAGTATCTGCGGATAAAGTTGCAATCCGCCCGCCGCTTCGGCCAGCCCCTGTTTGCGGGTGCGCAAAGCGTGCAACACTTCCAGAGCGGAAACAATGCCATCGCCGGTGCTGTGCTTGTCCAGACAAATAATGTGTCCTGAATTCTCGCCACCCAACTGCCAGTTTTGCTGTTGCAGCAATTCCATCACGTAGCGATCACCTACTCTGGCACGCAGGAACGGAATAGCCATGCGCTGCATCGCGTGTTCAAAAGCCAGATTGGTCATCAGCGTACCGACCACACCGCCGCGCAATTTACCTTCTTCCTGACGATATTTGGCAATCACATAGAGCAACTGATCACCGTCGTAAAGCAGTCCTTCCGCATCCACCATCACCAGCCTGTCGCCGTCACCATCGAGCGCGATACCCAGATCCGCCTTGTGCTCAACCACGGCCTTGCGCAAGTTCGCAGGTGCCGTCGCACCATAGCCATGGTTGATATTGATGCCATCCGGGTGCACACCGATAGCAAAGACTTCGGCGCCCAACTCGTGAAACACGTGCTGCGCAATATGGTAGGTAGCTCCGTGTGCGCAATCCACCACAATCTTCATACCACGCAAATCCATTGCAGACGGGAAGGTTCCCTTGCAAAATTCGATGTAGCGACCGACCGCATCATCCAGACGCCTGGCCTTGCCCAGATGCAGGGAAGACTCGATTTTAATTTCCTGTTCCAGTCCGGCTTCGATGGCGTGTTCTATTTCATCGGGCAGCTTGGAGCCGCTGGCGGAAAAGAACTTGATGCCGTTGTCCTCGTAGGGATTGTGCGAGGCGGAAATCACGATGCCTGCCTGCAAGCGCAAGGTGCGCGTCAAATAAGCCACAGCGGGTGTGGGTACCGGGCCTGCCAGATAGACATCCACGCCCGCCGCAATCAGACCTGCCTGCAGCGCAGATTCCAGCATATAACCGGAGATACGCGTGTCCTTGCCGATCAATACAGTCGAACGCTCACCTGCCGTATGTTCAACATTCGCCAACACCTTACCGGCCGCATAGCCCAGATTCATCACAAAGTGGGGTGTAATCGGAAAGTCACCTACCCGCC
>JAURZN010000106.1 GCA_030653355.1 Gallionella sp.
AGGAACGGTTGACACTCCGCACCTTGAGGGTATCGTTCACCACGATCAGCCCCGCAGGAAGGCTCGCAATGATATCCTCGGCGTAGCGCTTGAGGCCAAGAATAGTATCCCGGTCAGTCTGCATATAGGTGTCGAGGGCAAGCCCCATATCCAGCATGACGATCTTGATCAGAGCCTGGCAGGTGGCGACAAAAGCCTCTGGTTCTTTCCCGAGCTGCTGCCAAAGTTCAGGGAGCAATCCTGCCAGGTACTTGCTGTAAGCGCCGAGGTACCACTTGGGTTCGAGCCCGATGTGCTGATGAACAACGCCTACCCGCAAGCGATGGAGAATGTATTCGGAGCCGTAGTCGCCCGCAGTCAGGCTGTCAAAATATGACATCTGGGTTCGCTTCAGACGCTCAAGGGAGAGAGCTTCCGGAATGAAACGACGGGTTTCCTCGAACTTGAGCATGTGGGAGTAAAAGTCGTCCACGAAGTGCCGCGACACATTTTGCAGACGCGCGTGCAGCCCCGTGAGCAAGCTGACATCGGTTTCGTCGAACTTCAGGAACTCCTTGCGCCGAGCGATTTCTTGCGCGTCTATCCTGACCGCCCGGGCCAGCGCGGCGACGGCCTCGTCCGAGAGATTCATAGTCCGACTCCCGCTATAGAGCCGCAGACGGTGAGAGGGACGTCAGGCTTGCTTGCTTGCTTGCTTGCTTGCTTGCTTGCGCAATATTTTTTCCACGATACACCCAGCCTTTATTTATTCTTGTTCACGTTTTACACCAGACTCCAGTGTACCCTCTTCACCGTCTGCTCTCTTTCCTTACAAACCTGTGCAATTGTAGCACTTTGCTATGTCCTAGGCTTTCACCTACAACTGACACCCACGACTGATGCAGGTCGCGCCTTGGGGAAAGTCCTCTGCTGTCCATTCTGAATTGTCGTCACCCACCATTTCTGCGGAATTCTGGCGCTTTGCTAATTTAGCTATATCATTTCACCTCTCGCCTGTTGGCAAGTATGGATAAGAACGCGGCGTCCACATCCAATTTATACCTGCATCTAAACCATCACCCTTTGTAGAACTGAAAATTATTCTTGCCCGACTGCTTGGCACGATACATCGCACCATCGGCGCAGCTCAACAACTTTCCCATCTCGGCGGCATGCTCGGGATAGAGGCTAATACCAATACTGGCCGTCACTGTTACAGAATATCCGCCCAAGTTATAAGGTTCTGCAAGACATAGCAACCCCTTGTTGACGACAGTCTCCACATCCGCAATGCCTCCAATATTCAGCAGCAAAATAGTAAATTCATCGCCACCCAGGCGCGCCACCGTATCGCCACCGCGCACACAGGATTTCAGACGCTCTGCGACCGCGCATAACAAACGGTCTCCTGCAGCGTGCCCATGCGTGTCGTTCACGTTCTTGAACCCGTCCAGATCCAGAAACACCAGTGCAAATTGGGTAGCGGCACGCTGTGCCTGCACGATAGCCTGTTGCACCCGATCCAGAAACAGCACCCGGTTGGGTAATCCGGTCAGGGCATCGTGCTGCGCCAGATGTTGAATCTCGCGCTCCAGGGCCTTTTGCTGTGAAATATCCTGCTGAATCGCCAGAAAATTCGCCACCTCGCCGCGCTCATCAAGAATGTGGGAGATGTTCTGAATAATGGTATAGCGCGAGCCATCCTTGCGTTGTTCCACCACTTCACCGCGCCACTCCTTGCCGGACAGGATGGTCTGCCACATATCGCGCCAGAACGCCTTGTCATGCTGCCCGGAACTGAACAGGTGCGGGGTCTGACCGATTATTTCTCCGCTGCCGTAGCCGCTGAACTGGCTCAACGCGTCGTTGTGCCAGATTATTTTTCCGTCGCGCGTGGTAATGATCATGGCATTTGCCGCATGCTTCACCGCCAGACTCAACATGCGCAACTCTTGCCGCCTCTCGGCCATGCGCATCGCGACGGTAATGTGATGGGCCATGCCGGTCAACTTCTGGATGACAACCTCATCAAATGCCTCGCGGTTTGCCGAATACAGCGCCAGTACGCCGCTCACCTTATCCATCACTCCCAGCGGAAGCGCTAGCACATCGTACATGCCATAATGCTCGGCACGCTCGCGCCAGCGCGCAAAACCCGGTGCGTCCACAGCAAACGTACAGGGATGATCCTGGGAAATTGCCCGTCCCACCGGGCCGCGCCCCTCCGGCGTATCATCCCAACGCACGTTGAGTCCTTCCAGATACGCCGTTTCTCCGCTGGCTGCAACCATACTGACCGTCCCGTCGGTTTCCTTGATGCCAGCCCAGACCAGTTTGAACTCGAACAGTTCGGCGATCTGCCGGCAAATTTCCGCCATCAGCGGAGCCCTGTCCATGTCCCGCAAGATCAGCCGGTCAAGCTCTTGCGAAAAACGCTCGGCGGCCATCAACTCGCGCCGTCGATTACGCCGTCCGAGCAGTTTCAGTTCGCGCCGCATAATCGGCACCAGACGCGCCAGGCTGTGCAGGCAGATAATATCCCGCACGCCCGCGCGCATCGCAGCAACGACATGGTCATGTTCGCTATTGTCCAGATAGGCCAGCAGCGGGATGTCCAACCCCCTCGCATGCAGCAGATTGGCAATCTGATCAAGCATGCTCGGGCAAACCGGTGAATATTCAATTTTCTGGTGTTGGCCGGTGCGGGTTTCGGAGCGGCGTTCAAACACGCCCTGGCGGGCCGGTGAGCATTCAATGATCAGCGCGTCCCAGTGTCCTTCAAGTTGTCGCTCCAGATCGTTCAGCGTATGCGCGCATTGATGATGGGGATCAAAACCGCCCTGGCGCAGTTCATTCAACAACTGGTTGACAACCTCATCCGGAATTCGTACCAATAACATGCGTAAAGGAGTGGACATAAATCACCTCACGGGAGTCTGAAACGCACAACCCAAACAGCTCTCAGGTACAACTGTGCAACCCTGACAGAAGGATTGGATGAAGAGCTAGAGGCCGCGCCACATGGTGCTTGCGTGTGGGGGACGTCAGGCTTGCTTGCTTGCTTGCTTGCTTGCGCAATATTTTTTCCACGATATGTTCCAACCTTTAATTATTCTTGTTCACGTTTTGCGCCAGACTCTGATTACATCTTCTTCTCTGGCGGTTCTCTTTCTCACGGGCTCATGCGATTGCACAACGGCGGCGTTCCGAAGGTTTCGCAAAACACCCGGTACAAATCCCGTTCCGCCCAGCGCCATCCTTCGTTGATCAGGCGAAACCGCACCCGTGCGGCACCATCTGCAAGATGGTTATAAAGTAACACATTATCGCTACTGCCGCGCAGGTGATCCCCCAGTCGTTTGCGCAAATCCCCAGTCGAGCCGATATACACAACGCTGTGCGGCCCCGGTGACGCACTTTTCTCCAACCATCCTGCGGGCGCCCGGACAAATGTTTTTTGTACTTTTGCTTCACTCGCGGGCGAAACCAACGCCGCCCGAATTTCGTACACCCCCGACTGAGCCGGAACCGCAGTTCGCAGCGCGTGATGAGTCAACGGTAGCAGCGCGGTAAACCCCTCGGTCGCCGCCAAATAATTCATGCGCTGGCGGCGACTCCGGTAATCGGGAATCGCCAAATCATGCCGGATGTTGGCCACCGTGCGCCGCAACAAACGAAGGCCATATTCGCACTCAAGGATGGCGACAATGGCACC
>JAURZN010000107.1 GCA_030653355.1 Gallionella sp.
CATTGACATGATTTTTTTCAACTTCGTGTAAGTACTACTATATTTTAAAGTCGTTTATCAACCCAAAGGCCAATAAACTTCCCAAAAACCAAGCACCTACACTCGTCGATTGTTTAATTAGTTTTTTAAAGAGCATTCGCGCCAGCTACTTACTCGGCAGCGAAGAGGTGCGCATTATAGAGACTCAAAGTCTGCCGTCAACTCTTTTATGAAATATTCCTGTAATTATTTACAGGCAGTCCATTTGATCACTTTTCTCTTTACAATGCGGCCTGACCTGAAAGCACACAATGTCTTTGATTACACTTGGAATTGAATCTTCTTGCGATGAAACAGGTATCGCGCTCTATCAAATGGGGCGCGGATTACTGTCGCACGCACTGCATACCCAGATTGCCATGCACGGTGAATACGGTGGCGTCGTACCTGAACTCGCTTCCCGCGACCATGTACAACGCGTCATTCCACTGGTGCGCCAGGTGATGCTTGAAGCGAATGTATCGCTACAGCAACTGGATGCGATTGCCTACACTCAGGGTCCGGGGCTGGGTGGCGCGCTCTTGGTCGGCGCCAGCGTCGCCAATGCTCTGGCTTATGCGCTCGACATACCCACCATCGGCATCCATCATTTGGAAGGTCATCTGCTCTCTCCACTGCTGTCCGATCCCGCCCCCGAATTTCCCTTCGTCGCACTACTGGTGTCGGGTGGACACACACAACTAATGCGCGTGAACGGCGTGGGTCAATATGAACTGCTGGGTGAAACAGTGGATGATGCGGCGGGCGAGGCCTTCGACAAGAGCGCGAAACTACTGGGCCTAGGCTATCCGGGCGGCCCTGCGCTGGCCCGACTCGCCGCGCTGGGTCGCACCGGACGCTATAAATTACCCCGCCCGATGTTGCACAGCGGCAATCTGGATTTCAGCTTCAGCGGATTGAAGACGGCGGTGCTGACGCTGGTCAGACAAAGCGAACCCGATGAACAGACCCGCGCCGACATCGCGTATGCGACGCAGGAAGCCATTATTGATGTGTTGGCGCACAAAGCGCGTGCGGCGCTGGCACAGACCGGCCTGACACAACTGGTGGTGGCAGGTGGCGTAGGCGCAAACCAGTTGTTGCGCAGCCGTTTGAGCGATGACATCGGCCGGCGCGGCGGGCGCGTATTTTATCCTGACCTGGAATTTTGCACCGACAACGGCGCAATGATTGCCTTTGCCGGCGCCTTGCGCCTCGCGCAACGGGAAGGCTCAAAGGAATACCGCTTTAACGTCAAACCGCGCTGGAACTTGCAGGAAATAACGTCCTAAAACTCGCAACCTGATTTTATGTGCGCGGGCGACGCCGCGGTTCGGAAACGCTGAACACCTGTCCGCGCAAGACGGCTATTTGTTGCAGGATAGGTGTGGTGATCGGCTCAAGCTTCTGCCGCATCAGCGTGCCACTGGCTGTAGTACGCGACAAAACGGGCGCGGCCACATCGCTATTCATGCGGGACAAAATCTGCATCGCGCGCACTTCTGATGCATATTCCGGAAATTGCCCCAGGAATTGCCCCGCCGCCGACGCCTTATCCAGGCAAAAGGCATCCGCGTTTGCAACAATTTCATTTGCCGATGCATCGCCGCAGGAGATTGTGCATAAGATCGAGGAAAAATAGGCGGCAAGTGCATTGAGTAGCTTATTCACTACATCCCTGTCTGCCGGGTAGCGCAGCATCGTTTCGCTAGTCTGAAGAAATGCCTGCCCCCTGGCCGACAGGCTACGTTCAAGCTGTAGCGCATACGGATGATTTCCCATTGCTGCCAGTTTCACACTCAGTGCATGCCAGTCCTCGCGTGGCGAGACGGCTGCCGGCAAATCATCCGGCATAGTTTCGAGAAAGCCGACATGATAGGCATTATCGATAGCGCCCCTGTTCCACAGCTTTTTGCGCACCTCTGCATCCACCAACCCCGGTTGCAACACGAGCCGGACCGTATCGATAATCGTATGCGGATTATTTTCGAACGGCAGGTGCTCAATGAGATAGTCAGCCAGCACTTTGCCCATTTTCCCCTTAACCACGCATTCACGCTCCAGCATACGGCGAGCATTGTCAGCCACCGGCATGGCCCACCACGCACGTCGCGCCAGTTCGTCAGTCAAGCCATTTGAATAAGCCACCGACACCACCGCCTCGGTTTCCCCGAGCAGCAAAAGGCAATCGAGTCCCTTGTCGCGCGCCTGCCCCATACGCGTCCAGCTATGCAAATAGACGGGGTAGCCGCCCGGCGAACCTGTAGCATTACCAGCCAGCATCTCGCGTACTTGACGCAAATACTGCTCGGGACGCCCGGTCGGGTGCAGCTTGATCGTCGCCTCGCCACGCGAGGACAGGCCATGAACAACCATGGCGGCCTCGTCGATACGTACGGCCTGAACCTCCCCTGCCATCATCACATTGAGACGCAATTCGTCCTCCGGTGCCAACTTCGACATATCCACCCTTAATTCAATTGTATGCGCTGCCCCCAAGGCACAGGCGCACGCCCCTTTACCAGCCAGAGCACAGGAAAAACAGGCTCAAGCGGCGGAAAATCCCCTAAGGCATCGGTAAAATACAACAGTAAATCAGGCTCGCGCCCCTGACGCGCAACCCATTCGAAGATCGGCCTGAAATCGGTGCCGCCGCCACCCTGAATATCCTTGGAAAATCTGAATTCGTCCCACGGCTCAAACAGCCAAGGCCCGCTCGCATCCAGCGCAACGTCACAGGCATGGAGCACAATACGCGCGCGCAACTGTCCTTTTATGGCATTGATTTCGCTCATAAATTCGTCGATCTCCTGCTCCGAGATCGAGCCGCTGGTATCGAGCACCACCAAAATATCGGCCTGAGCACTCCTCAATGAAGGCAATATCATGGATCCTTCGCGTCGCGAGGGACGCATGTAGCTGTAATCATCACGCGCGTACTGCGTCATGTAACGGGCGAGCAGCAAGCGCCATGGCAACTTGGGCTGCATCAGCTCACCGACCATACGACCCAGAATGCCGCCCAGCTTTCCCGCCTGTTGCGCCTGCTGCGCTGCACCGGCCAGACGCTGTTGCCATTGTGCAGACAGCGTTTCCTGCTCGCTGGCACTCAGCGGCTGCGGCCGGGGTGCACCTTTTGCATCGTCGCTTGCCGCATCGTCCGGCTTTTGACCTTGCGCTTCCTCTTGCGTATCACCGCGCCCATCCCCCTCGTGCCGCGGCTGTTCTTCGGGTTCGTCGCTATTGTTCTCTGCTATGCACGGATAAATCTCCTCCGCCGTCATGCCTTCAAAACATTCCAGCACCAGCGTGCCCGGAGGTGGCTTGAGCCCGTCCTTGACCAGAAGCGGGTTGATGGCGTGATCGCAGGCAATATCCCAACGAAACCGGTTGCGATGCTGCCGACGCGCAAAATGCGAAAGCGCACAATGCAGCGCCTGATTGGCCAGCACGAACTGAGCCTGTTCCATACTCAAGGCGTCGATATAAGCCGGATTGTAATAAAAGCTGCGCGCATCGGTGCTGGTGGTCTGGCACCATGCCGGGTCTGCCGCGATCATCGGCAGACGCAACGCGAGTGCGCCCATAAACGGTTTATCCAGTATCAATCTGGTACGGGCCGCCGCCAGCTTGGTTTCTATGTCGTGAAGGTCCATGCCCTAACGCTGATAAAGCATGACATCCGCCACCGCATTGGCCCAAGTGGAAAACTGCGGCACGGCAAACAATTGCTGTCCGATGGCGCGATGCATATCGGACACCAGCATGACCCCCATCTCGCGTAGCGGGAAACGACTGGCGTAATCCAGAATATAACCGTGAATTTCACGCGCATCACTACGACCCTTTACCCGCGCTGCGCGCCCGACCAGCGCAGAGGCCACGGCATATTGCAAATCCACTTCGCGCGGCACTTCCACCAGCTCACCCCGCAGAATGGCGTCCAGATCCGGCATGCGGTCCAGATTTTCGACAAACGCATTGAGTTCCAGTCCGGCCGCCGGACCGACACACGCCTGCAACGTGGCCAGCAGCAACTCCGGCGCATCGCCGAATTTCTGTAACGCGCGGTGGGCGAACTCCCAGGAGCGCGGACTGGGGAAGGCAACCGGATTGTGCGCGGGATCAAAATCGAACAGACGCTCAGGGCGAAAGCGCAAAAATCCAATCAGACGTTCATCAATACCATTGCCATAGGCCCAACTCACCCAGTCATCGAGGTTGGCCTCAATCTCAAAATGAGAAAAGCGGTTGGCCAAAGGCGCCGGCATAGTGTAAGTCACCCCCCGGTCACCCTGACGGTTGCCGGCCGCGAAGATCGCCCAGCCTGCAGGGACTTGATACGCGCCCAGACGGCGATCAAGAATCAATTGATAGGCGGCGGCCGAAACACTGGGTGGAGCTGAGGTAATTTCATCCAGAAACAAAACGCCTTCCGGACCATGGCGCTCGATATCCGGCAACATGGATGGCACAGCCCATTCAACCCGATTGTCGATTCTGAAGGGAATGCCGCGCAAATCGGATGGCTCCATTTGCGACAGGCGTATGTCTATCATGGGTACAGCATGACGGGTTGCGACCTGCGCGATGATCTGGGATTTCCCCACGCCGGGCGGGCCCCAAAGCATGACGGGTGTATGGTGCCCTTCGCGGGCGCTCATGAATTCGCGGTCAAGTACAGCCTGAAGTTGTGCAGGGCGCATGATCTCTCCAACGGTTAATGTTGAATATTATCATACAATAATATTCAACTTCACCCGCCCCGTAACAGGGGAATTATCCAGCCGAATCCGAAAAACTGATGAAACTTGCAAGCTGGCCTGCTAAGCGGCTTTCTTGCCTATCCTGCTTTCCTTGCCAGTCATCAAATTTTGTATGTTGCTCTTGTGCCGCCAGATCAGCAGTATGGACATGATGGCGGTCGCCAGCACCCATACGCCGGGCAAACCCAGCACCATCGCGCAGATCGGCGCGCCGACAGCTGCCATCAGCGCAGCCAGCGACGACAAACGAAATACCAGCGCGATCACCAGCCAGGTCGCCAAGGCGGCCAGCCCCAGCCAGACATTCAACGCCAGCAACACGCCCAATGCCGTTGCCACCCCCTTGCCACCCTTGAATTTCAGGAAGACGGGAAAGACGTGCCCCAGGAATACCGCCAGGAAAACCAGCGCAACCAGCAGCACGCCTTGCGCATCGTGACTGGCAAAATGCATCGCCAGCGCCACCGCCAGCCAACCCTTTGCCGCATCGCCCAGCAAAGTCAGTGCGGCAGCGGCCTTCTTGCCACTGCGCAACACATTGGTTGCACCGGGATTGCCGGAACCGTAAGTACGCGGGTCGGCGATGCCAAAGACCTTGCTAGTCACCACCGCAAAAGAAATCGAGCCCAACAGATAGGCTGCAACAATAAAAACTAGGGTCAACATCAGGAATACCTTAAAATCGGGGAGAAGCGAATTCTACGCGATTCGCCACTTAGCCACCAACAAGTAGAAATACATGGACATCATCTTCATACGCGAGCTCAAAGTCACCACCCTGATCGGTATTTACGAACGGGAAAAACTTGTGCCGCAAACCTTGCAACTCGACCTCGACATCGCGCTGCCCAACAGCCGCGCCTGTTTCAGCGACGACATCAATGACGCGCTCGATTACGCACAAGTCGCACAACACATCCAGACGGTATTAAGCGCAGGCCATTTTTCCCTGCTGGAAACGCTGGCCGAACACATCGCACAGATTATCCTCAAAGATTTCAACGCGCCATGGGTTAAGGTCAGTGTCGCCAAATTACAGGCGATACGCAATTGCAGGATGGTGGGGATCAGCATAGAGCGGGGACAGGTTAAATAATTATTGGCCGTTCGCCCTGAGCTTGTCGAAGGGCAGCCGTCATTCCCGCGCAGGCGGGAATCCAGTGAAAAACAAAACCGCCGGGGGTTGCCCGGCAGCAAATGCAAAACCATCAACCCCTCGGATGATGCTTGGCATGCAGCTGTTTCAACCGTTCCCGCGCCACATGGGTATAGATCTGCGTGGTGGAAATGTCCGCATGCCCCAGCAGCATCTGCACCACGCGCAAGTCCGCGCCGTGATTCAACAGATGCGTGGCAAAGGCATGGCGCAAGGTGTGTGGCGACAGCGGCTTGTTCAGTCCGCCTACCCTTGCGTGTTTTTTGATCAGGTACCAGAACATCTGCCGCGTCATCCCCTCGCCTCTGGCGGTCACAAATAAATCGTCGCTTACCTGTTTGCCTAACAGCACCCCGCGCCCGTCCTGCAGATAGTCACGCAACCAGTCCAGCGCCTCCTCGCCCAAAGGCACCAGACGCTCCTTGTTGCCCTTGCCCATCACCCGCACCACGCCCATATCCATGCTCACCTGCCCCATGCGCAGGCTTACCAGCTCGGATACGCGCAGGCCGGTGGCATATAGCACCTCGAACATGGTGCGGTCGCGCAAACCCAATGGCGTTTGCGCATCGGGCGCGGCCAGCAGCAGCTCCACATCCGTCTCACTCAGGCTTTTGGGCAGATTGCGCGGCAATTTAGGTGTATCGATTTGCAAGGTGGGGTCTGTGGATATCTTGCCCTGACGGATCAGGTAGCGGAACAGCCGTTTGAGGCTGGACAAATTGCGCCCCGTGGAACTGGCACGCTGCACGGCGTAAAGGTCGGCAAGATAGCCTTGTATATCGCCGTGCGTGGTTTGCAGCAGGCTAATGGTGTGCTGTTTTTCCAGCCAGGCGGCGAACTTGTTCAGATCGCGGCGATAGCTCTCCAGCGTGTTGCGCGACAGGCCGTCTTCCAGCCATAGCATGTCGAAAAATTCGTCCAGCAGCTCAGCGTTGTTCATGCGCAAGCAGCCAGCGTTTAATCTCTAAGGGGTCGCCGCTGGCATGGTGCATGAAGCCACCCAGCCCGGATTTGCCCACCACACGATGACAAGGAATGATGATGGGGATGGGGTTGGCGCCGCAAGCCTGGCCGACCGCTTGCGCGCTGGAATGCAGCTCAGCTGCCAGTTCGCCATAGCTGCGAGTCTCGCCGCGCGGAATAGATCGCATGGCCTGCCAAACTTTCTGCTGATGCGGGGTTGCCGTTAATTTAAGCGCCACCATGAATTCGGCATCGGGATTTTCAAAGTAGCACAATAGTTGCTCGCACACACGCTCAGCCAATGCGCTGACGGCACGTTGCGGCGGTTCGCTTGCCCGAAGGAAATCAATGCCGATCAATGCATCGTCATCGCAACGGATGCCTAGCATGCCAAAGGGCGCGGAAAGTTTTGCCTGATAATCCATGTCGTCATGATAATAAAAAACGGGAGGCAGAGCCTCCCGTTTTTTTGTACCTACAGCGAAATTACGCTGCTGCTACATTTTTTACTTTGCGTGCTGGCAACTTTTCCTTGATACGTGCCGACTTGCCTGAACGATCGCGCAAATAGTACAGCTTGGCGCGACGTACCGCACCGCGGCGCTTCACTTCAATAGCTGCGATCACTGGCGAGTAAGTCTGGAATGTGCGCTCCACGCCTTCACCTGCAGAAATCTTACGCACGATAAAGCCGGAATTCAAACCGCGATTGCGCTTGGCAATCACCACACCTTCAAATGCCTGAACGCGCTTGCGCTCACCTTCAACCACATTCACGCTGACTACGACGGTGTCGCCAGGCGA
>JAURZN010000110.1 GCA_030653355.1 Gallionella sp.
TCGCGCTACTTTTCAAAAATCCCAGTACGGATTTCATATTCACGATGTAACTCCTGATGCAGGATCAAGCTCTTTCGGCACGGGCAATTCAGCCGGTTGCTGAGGGCGTTCCCCGCCTTGAGTCTGATAGCGTTTCAATTGGTAAACGTAAGCCAGCACTTCGGCAACGGCGGTATACAAGGCTTCAGGAATAGACTCGCCGATCTCGGTATGCTTGTGCAAGGCACGGGCAAGCGGCGGTGCCTCGAGTATCGGCACATTGTTTTCTGCGGCGATTTCACGTATGCGCTGCGCAATCAGATGCGAACCCTTAGCTACCACCGTCGGTGCCCGCATGCCGTTGTCGCTGTACTTCAAGGCTACGGAATAATGGGTCGGGTTGGTCACCACCACATCGGCAGTCGGTATCGCGTCCATCATGCGGCGGCGCGCCATTTCGCGCTGCATGCTGCGGATGCGCCCCTTGACCATAGGATCGCCTTCGGTCTCCTTGGACTCCTTGCGCACTTCTTCCTTGGTCATCATCAGCTTCTTGTTGTGATCATAAAGCTGGAACGGCACATCTATTGCCACGATAAGCAGCATCGCGCCGACGATGGCCATGAAACTGCCGCCTACCAGCGCACCCATTTGAGGAATCGCGGTGATAATCGACAGCGTTGCCAGTTCCAGCACGTCGTCCCGGTTGTGCCAGATAACCCAGGTGGCGATTCCGCCCACCACAATCGCCTTGCCGATGGCCTTGGTCAGCTCCACCAGTGATTGTGCCGAAAACATGCGCCCTATCCCGGAAATTGGATTCATGCGCGAAAATTTCGGCATCAGCGAATCGGCGCTAAACAGCCAGCCGTTCATTAACAGGGGCGAAAAAAAGGCTGCCAACAGCAACATCAGCAGCACCGGTGAAAAAGTAATCAGCATATCCAGCGAAAGATCGTACAGACGCGGAATGATCAATTCTGGCTTGAAAACAAGGTCTTGACTGATAGTCAGACCATCGTGCAACAGCTGTACCATCTGCTGGGTGAGCGATGCACCCATGAACCACAGCGTTCCTCCGCCCACCAGCAATACCGAAAACGTGGACAGCTCGCGCGAGCGTGCGACCTGACCTTTTTCTTTTGCCTGGTCAAGTTTTCGTTGCGAGGGTTGTTCTGTTTTTTCTAGATCGCTATCTTCTGCCATGATGAACTCCGCTGGTTAAGCCGATTATCAGCGAAGCAGCACTATTCAATCAGGCGAATAACGAGGGAATTAACTGGCTTTTCAATACGTTCAAAACGGGACATAAAGTAAATGCACAACTGTGTTTACGCATTGCCGACGCCAAACGGGACTCTTTTAACGGCTCATGAACGATTTTTCGTTGCGCCATTCATCACTCGCGCCAACACGCGCTGCGCCATTTCCCGGACAGGAACCGATTCGTGCGAGGCGCCCATCTCAACCGCCGCACGCGGCATGCCATACACCACGCAACTGGCCTCGTCCTGAGTAAAGTTATAGGCGCCCGCCTCGCGCATCTCCAGCATAGCCGCCGCACCATCCCTGCCCATGCCGGTCAGCATTACTCCGATTGCGTTCGCCCCCACGCACTGCGCCGCCGAACGAAACAGCACCTCGACCGATGGGCGATGATGATTCACGGGTGCAGACTGATTCAATTCGATGAAATAACTGGAGCCACTGCGCCTGACCATCATATGCGAATGTCCGGGCGCGATATACACATGCCCCGGCAATATGCGTTCGTTATGCACCGCCTCGGTGACCGTCATCCTGCTCAGGCTGTTCAGCCTATCTGCAAAAGATTGGGTAAAGGCTACAGGCATATGCTGTGTCACCAGGATCGCAGGCCCATCCGCCGGCATGGGAATCAAAAACTCCCTGAGTGCCTCTGTACCGCCGGTTGATGCCCCCACGATGACCAACTTCCCGACACCGGGTAGGCTGCTGGCTGACACATCAGAGGGAATCGCCGCATCCGCGCCGCCCGCCTTGAGCACACGACGTCCCGATGCCAACTCCTCAATGCTCGGCAAGCTGATTTTATTGTTGGCTGGAAATGGCATTCATCATCACCGTGACACCTTTATGGAGCGCGCATAGGCGTAGCGGGTTTATCCGGTCTGGCTTTGCGTAAGCTTTAGCTGTGGCGCAAGCTCGTACACTGTCTTGCCGCGCAACCTGAAATACGCTTCAGCGTGGAAAAAATTTTCAGAATGGCCCGCATACAGCAATCCGTCGCTACGCAATAGCGGTGCCATTTTTTTCAGTATCGCCAGCTGGGTGTCTTTATCAAAATAAATCATCACATTGCGGCAGAAAATCGCATCCACCCTGTCGCCTAGCGGCCAGGTCGCATCCAGCAAATTAAGCTTGCGAAAACTGATCATGCTTTGCAGTTCCGGGCGCACCTTTACAAACCCGTCCTGCACACCCGCCCCCTTCAGGAAAAACCGTTTGACCAGCGCATCATCCAGTTTTTCGATGCGCTCTTGCGCATAGATGCCCCGGCGCGCCGTGTCCAGCACATCGGTATCCAGATCGGTGGCGATAATTTTAACGGGTGGGGTGTAGCTGTTGAATGCCTCAATCGCGGTCATGGCCATCGAATAGGCCTCCTCCCCGGTGGAGCTGGCTGAACACCACAACACGATGGGGCGAGTCTGGGCAATTTTTTTGAGTTGTTCAGCCAGCAGCGGAAAATGATGCTGCTCGCGGAAAAACGAGGTTAAGTTGGTGGTCAGCGAGTTGGCGAACGCCTCCCACTCCCGCACATCATTTCTCTCCAGCAACTTCAGATATTCTTCAAAAGTCTGAACGCCGGTCGCACGCAAGCGACGCGACAGACGGCTGTAAACCAATTCCTGCTTGCTGTCATTGAGCGAGATGCCGGCGTGCTCGTAAATCAGTTTGCGCACACGCTGAAAGTCCTGCGTAGTGAAGTGGAACTCGCGGCCGGATGTGACTTTTATTTCTGCCATTTTATTTTCCGGGTTCGTATCCAGCCTGCCCCTGCCTGCCGGCTGGCAGGGCTTCCGGGATTATCCCCGTTACCAACAACCGGCTAACCCCCGCGCACCTCGCTGAGCAGCTCCTTGATATCAAGAATCAGCACGATATCGCCTTCACTGGACATCGTCACCCCTGCCACACCTTTAGGCCGGAAGGTGTCCAGCGATTTGATCACCACGTCGTCGTGCCCTGCAAAACCATCCGCCGCCAGAATAAAGCTGTTATTGCCGAACTGCATCAGCACGCCCACTTCCGGCTCTTTGTCGCTCTCCTCCCAGCCGATCAGCTGTGACAAGGGCAGCACCGGAAGGACTTCACCGCGCACCACCATGGTCGCCCTGCCCGAGACGCGATGCAATTGCCCCTGCGATACCGAAAGAATTTCGCGCACCATGGATAACGGCACGGCAAACGACTGTTCGCCGAGACGCAAAATCAGCACCGGCAAGATCGCCAGCGTGAGCGGCAGGGAAATCTCAAACACGCTACCCTTGCCCACTTCGGAAACGATGCTGATCGTGCCGTTGAGCTTTTGAATATTGGTCTTTACCACGTCCATGCCGACACCGCGTCCCGACACACTGGAGATTTCATCCTTGGTCGAAAATCCCGGCAGGAAAACCAATTCCAGGCACTGGTTTTCATCCAGCGTATTCGCCATCTCACTGGTCAACAAACCCTTCTCTATGGCCTTGTTGCGTATCACCTCAGGCTTCATGCCACGCCCGTCATCGACGATGGTGATCACGATATGATCGCCTTCCTGACGCGCACTCAATTCCACCAGACTCTTTTCCGGTTTACCGATAGCGATGCGTTGCTCTATGGTCTCCACACCATGATCGACCGCGTTGCGCACCAGATGCACTAGCGGATCGTTCAGATCTTCGATCATGGTCTTGTCCATTTCGGTATCTTCACCGGACAACACCAGTTCGACGTCCTTGCCCAGGGAACGTGCCAGATCACGCGCCAGGCGCGGATATTTCTTGAATAATCGACCGATAGGCTGCATACGCGTTTTCATCACCGCATTCTGCAAGTTCACCACCAGCATATCCAGCTGACTGACTGACTGATCCAGTTCGCGCAAAGTATCCACATCGTTATGTCCCTGCAGAATGCTGGAACGCAAATGCGTGAGGCGGTTCTTGGTCAGTCCGATTTCACCGGAAAGATTGAGCACCTGATCCAGCCTGGTGGTTTCCACACGTATCGTAGATTCCTTGGCCTCCTTGATCGGCACGTCCCCATCGCGACGACCCACCGTCGCTCCCGGCACGTCGCTGGTACGACGACCAAACGCCTTCTTGGTAGATTCTTCTTCCGAAACAGCCTCTGCGATCAGCGTAGGATCGCGGGTCGCCCCCACCTTTTCAACAATATCCGTACCCGTCAGCGCGTTGTAAAGCGCGTCCCAATCCACATCAGAGGGCTGAGGACTGGGGGCTGAGGACTGAGGTGCAGCAGTTGTACTCGGTCCTTTTACCTCGGCCCTCAGCACTGGCTTCCCGGTCAGTGCTATTTTCAAATTTTCCAGCATCTGCATGGGTGCGGCATGCGGCTGCTGAGTCTGCTGCAACGCGTCAAACATTCTGCGCACTTCGCTGGTCGCAGCAAAAATGACATCCATCAATTCAGCATTCAGCGTCAGCTCGCGGTTGCGCAGCTTATCGAACAGATTTTCAGTCAGGTGGCACAGGGTGACCAGTTCGGTTGCGTTAAGAAACCCCGCCCCGCCTTTGATCGTGTGAAAACCGCGGAAAATATCGTTGAGCAAATGACTGTCATCGGGATGTTTTTCCAGATCCATCAACTTGCTATCCACATCGGACAACATTTCGCCCGCCTCGAGCAAAAAGTCGCTTAATAAATCTTCCATGCCAACAAAATCGTTCATTTTTTATCTCCTAGTCAGGATTGGGAATGCAGGGGAAATCGCTGCTCAACTATCCTCAGTCCTCAGTCCTCAGTCCTCAGTCCTCAGTCCTCAGTCCTCAGTCCTCAGTCCTCAGTCCTCAGTCCTCAGTCCTCAGTCCTCAGTCCTCAGTCCTCAGTCC
>JAURZN010000121.1 GCA_030653355.1 Gallionella sp.
CAGCAGACCGGTCTTTTCTACAGAACGCTTGAAACGACGCATTGCGACTTCAAACGGCTCATTCTCTTTAACACGTACGGTTGTCATCTACGAACTACCTTCTACCAAAAAATTGAGGGCGCGATTCTAGCAAAAGCATCCGCAGCCCACAACTCATATTTCAATACACACGCAAATAAACCTGATTCACTCTTATTGAATCGTGATTCTGGCGAACTTACGCTTACCGACCTGCGCCACAACCACTCGGCCAACCTCAACCACATCACCCTTATCATTCACGCGCTCACCATCGAGCTTAACCGCCCCCTGCGCAATCATGCGCATGGCTTCCGAGGTGCTACTCACCAGATCAGCCTGCCTAAGCAACTGTGGCACGGCAATGCACCCGCCCGATGCCACCACAGTGATTTCAGGCATATTGTCCGGCAACGCACCCTGACGGAAGCGCGCCTCAAATTCACTCAGCGCTGTTTCAGCATCCTGATGGCTGTGAAAACGCGTCACTATCTCCTGCGCCAGCAACACCTTAATGTCACGCGGATTGCGTCCGCCTTCCACCTCTGCACGCCAGGCTGCAATCTCGCTCATGCTGCGGAAAGACAACAATTCCAGATACCGCCACATCAAAACATCAGAAATTGACATCAGCTTGCCAAACATTTCTTGCGGCGCATCGGTAATGCCGATGTAATTGTCCAGCGACTTGGACATCTTATTCACGCCATCCAGCCCTTCCAGCAACGGCATGGTCAATATGCATTGTGCCGGCTGTCCATAATGCCTTTGCATCTCGCGCCCCATCAGCAAGTTAAACTTCTGGTCTGTCCCGCCCAGTTCCAAATCCGCTTTTAATGCAACCGAATCATAGCCTTGCACTAGGGGATAAATAAATTCATGTATCGCAATCGGCTGACTGCTTTTGTAGCGCTTGGAAAAATCGTCGCGCTCCAGCATCTGCGCCACGGTATGCGTTGCCGCCAGCCTGATTAAATCCACCGCGCTGAATTTATCCATCCAGGTTGAATTGAACACAATTTCGGTTTTTTCCGGATCGAGCACCTTAAACACCTGATCACGATATGACTGTGCATTTTCAAGCACTTGTTCACGCGTCAGCGGCGGGCGCGTCGTATTTTTTCCGGTCGGATCGCCTATCATGCCGGTGAAATCACCTATCAGGAATAATGCATGATGACCGAGGTCCTGCAATTGCCGCATCTTGTTAAGCAGCACCGTGTGGCCGAGATGCAAATCGGGAGCAGTAGGGTCAAAGCCAGCCTTGATCCGCAAGGGGCGGCCGAGCGCCAGCTTCTGTTTCAGCTCAGCCTCTATCAGCAATTCATTTGCACCGCGCTTGATCAAATCCAGCGCATCTGTTTGTGTCATTTCACTCATAATTATTTCAAATCAAGTTTCAAGGGATCCGTTACCGCTCATCCGGATTTCATACCGCCTGTCAGTCAGACGATACCAATTAAAAAAATCCTTACCAATTGTCAGTTTAACCTTTTAGGAATTACGTGTTTCTGTTAAAGTTCGCCCCTAATTTGAAACGAAGCTGCTTACAACAATAAAACAGGCAGTTCACGGAGATGCGAATGTTAACGCAAAACATGCTCAACCAAGAACGCAAAAAGAAATTGCGGTGGTTTGTTACCCTTTCCACCATGCCTTTACTGGGCGTAGTGACGGCGTTCGGACTTGTACCAACCAGCAATCTTGGATTGAACACCGGCAATATCGCCATCGAGGAAATTGCACTGTCCGGCCCGGCAACGACTCAGGCAAGCACTGCCGCCACCTTCTGGCACACTGAGCGTGTACAGCGCGGCGATACCGTAGCCGACCTGATGCAACGTCTGAACATCAAGGACACTGCCGCCAGCGACTATCTGCGCAACAGCGCCGAAGCCAAATCTTTTCGCAAATTATCTTCCGGCAATGAAGTACAGGCTGAAACAGATACAACGGGTGCGCTGGTTTCCCTGCGTTATCTGGGCGGACAGAACGCGCAAATTATAATCAGGAAGCAGGGCGAAGCCTTCAGCTCCGAAACCATAGCTGCGCAACTGGAAAAACGCCTATTTGTACGCACCGGCGAAATCAAGACCAGTTTGTACGCCGCCACCGATGCGGCCGGAATGCCGGAATCCGCTGCCAATCAACTTACCCAGATTTTCAGCGGCGACGTGGATTTTCACCACGATTTGAGACGCGGCGACAAATTCACCGCCGTGTATGAAATGACTTACAGCAATGGAGCCCTGGTAAAAGCAGGAAAGATACAGGCCGCCGAATTTATCAATCAAGGCCAGGTTTATCGCGCCGTACTCTTCCAGCGCGATGAGAAACACAGCGACTATTACACTCCCGAAGGCAAGAGCTTGCGCAAAGCCTTCCTGCGTTCACCTATCGCTTTTTCACGCGTCAGCTCCGGCTTCACCACATCGCGCTTCCATCCCGTGCTAAATAAATGGCGCGCACACAAGGGGGTGGATTTTGCTGCGCCGATTGGAACGCCCGTCAAGGCGACTTCGGATGGCGTGGTATCTTTTTTTGGCAAACAGAATGGCTACGGCAATGTCATCGTGCTGAAACATCAGGGACAACTCTCCACGGTTTATGGGCATCTGTCGCGCTACGCCAAAGGACTGCGCAACGGCAAACGCGTAGCACAGGGCGATGTAATCGGCTATGTCGGCATGACCGGCATGACCAGTGGACCGCATTTACACTATGAATTCAAGATCAATGGGCAACAACGCGACCCCCTGCGCGTAGCATTGCCTAATGCCTTGCCTCTGACTGGCGCCAACAAGGTAGTCTTCCGAGTCATGGCTGATAAATTTGTAGCAAGCCTGAACCAGTTGCGCAACACTAATCTCGCCAAACTTGACTAAACCAAGTTGAAAGCTTGCGCAAAGCATCAGACTGAGCTGTACGTCGGGCTGATGTCGGGAACCAGTCTGGACGGCATTGATGCCGTCCTCGTTGCGTTCGGACAACCCCATCCTGTACTCATCAGCCGATATTACCTGCCCTACCACGACACGCTAAAACAAGCCGTGCTGGATCTGCACCAACCGTCACTCAACGAGCTACATCAAACTCAACTGGTAGGCAATCAACTGGCGCAGCTCTATACGCAGGCCGTCAATGCCCTGCTGGCTCAAACCAATTACACCGCTGAACATATAATGGCCATTGGCTGTCACGGCCAGACCATCCGCCACTGTCCGGAACACGGCTACACGCTGCAAATCGGCAACGCCGCACTGCTGGCCGAATTAACCGGCATCACCGTGGTCAGCGACTTTCGCAGCCGCGACATTGCCGCCGGCGGCCAGGGCGCGCCACTGGTTCCCGCCTTCCATGACAAGCTGCTGCATCATCCCGAGCGACATCGCGTCATCGTCAATATCGGCGGCATCAGCAACCTGACCAACCTTCCTCCTCATGGCAGCACGTCCGGCTTCGACTGTGGCCCGGGAAATATCATGATGGATGCATGGTGTATGCAGCACCTTAATAAACCATTCGATGCAAACGGCGACTGGGCAAAGTCAGGGAAAGCATTGCCTGAACTACTGGAAAAAATGCTGTCTGAACCCTTCTTCGCGCTCGTACCACCCAAGAGCAGCGGGCGCGACTTATTCAATATGGCGTGGTTGCAAAGCAAACTTAAAGGCGACGAACCGCCCGAAGACGTGCAAGCCACCCTCACTGAATTGACGGCTCAAACTATCGCCCTGTCCATCAATGCACAATGCAACGGTGTTGAAGATATCTATCTTTGCGGCGGGGGTGCGCACAACCTGGTTCTACGCACCCGCCTGGCCGGCCTGCTGCCCGAATGCAGCGTGCAAACCACTGATATTCTTGGCGTGGACGGCGATTATCTGGAAGCCATTGCCTTCGCCTGGCTGTCACAGCAAACTTTGCTGGGACAAACGGCCAATTTGCCGCTGGTTACCGGTGCCAGACACCCCTGCATACTAGGCGCAATTTATTCCGCATAAAAAAGGGCGCGACATGTCGCGCCCTTCTCATTTACCATTTCCGCACTTATGCCGAGAAAGACGATCCGCAACCGCAGGTGGTTGTAGCATTCGGATTCTTGATAACGAACTGCGAACCTTCCAGACCTTCCGTGTAATCGATTTCTGCGCCAGCCAGGTATTGGAAGCTCATCGGATCGATCAACAATTGCACACCATTTTTTGTCAGCACGGTATCATCTTCATTGACAATTTCATCGAACGTAAATCCATACTGAAATCCGGAACAGCCGCCGCCACTGACAAATACGCGCAGCTTGAGTTCGGCATTGCCTTCTTCCTCAATCAACTGTTTTACCTTGTCGGCCGCACTATCGGTGAACAACAACAGTTCCGGTGATTCTGTTACAACAGCTTCGTTCATCGCATTCATAATTTCTCCTTAAGATTGTTGGGTACTACCCGTTTTAAACGCCAGCACATTTTCCTGATCGTTAACGTGAACCAGACGGCCCTCAAGAATGGCGCCTACCTGAATTTCCAGGGTTTTATAATGCACATCGCCTGTGACACGGGCCTTGGTGTGTAGTTCCAGATATTCACTTGCCGTCACTGCACCACAAATAACGCCATTCACAACCAGATGGGTGGCGTTGACCTCACCCGTCACACTTCCCTGTTCGCTCAACACCAGCGTAGACGGCTTGCCCGGCTTGGCGATCACGTTCCCGTTTATCTGACCATCAATACGCATGCCGCCAGTGAAACTCACATTACCATCGATAACGGTATCCGCGCCGATCAAAGTATCAATCCGGTTTTGCGGCTTGCTGTGCTTCTTGTTGAACAAATTTTCCTCCCGATCTAAAGATTGACGCTCTGCCGAACCATGGGATCGCGTACGCCTTGCTCGAACAATCGTACCTGAATATTCTGCAATTGTGCATTAGGAGGCAGCATTACATTTTGTTCCAGACGCTGATAATACTTGAAATTCAATTTAAATTGGGCATACCCTGACACATCCGAGGGGAATAGCCGGGTCGTTTTCCGCCCGTTTTGCACCACTGTCGCAACGAGTTGATAACCGCCGACGAACTCCTTGACGCGCTCACCGCTCTGCACCAACAACATGCGCACACGATATTCGCCGCGAATCTGATCGCGCTCAAGACTCAGGCGATGAATCGCCAATTCGCCTTCTTTGCCATTCGTTGCCGTCAAATTCTGAAAAAAATTCAGATCCTCCTGCAAGCGGGCATTTTCTTCATGCAGCCCTTTCAGCTGTCTGGCGGTCTCCTGACTACTGCCCTGCTCGATCCGAATTTGCTGTTCGTATTGCGCAAGTTTTTTGCTGATCTGCGCATTTTCATCGCTCAGCCCGGCAAGTCTTGCGTTCAAGCTGGTCAATTCGCGCTGAGCTTCACCGCGATGAAAACCCGCAAATTCCAGCCCGCTTTCATAGGCGAACCAAGCCAAGCCGCCCACTCCGAGCACAAACGGTAATATCATGCACCAGCGCAAATACCAGGCAATATGCGTGCGTACCGATAAACGCGGCGCGGCGATGCCGAATCTGCGTTTAACCTGTCGCAACACCTTAATGGCAGTCTCGCACTATCAAGGGAGCAAGGGGACGATATTTAACGCGGTGCTTTCGGGCAGATCGAACATGATATTCATATTCTGCACCGCCTGCCCTGCCGCACCCTTGACCAGATTGTCGATCACCGACAACACCACCACCGTATCACCTCCTTGCGGGCGATGCACGGCGATGCGACAACGATTCGAGCCACGCACCGAGCGCGTCTCTGGATGGCTACCTGCGGGCAAAACATCAACAAAGGGTTCATTCGAATAACGCTGCTCGAACAAGGCCTGCAAATCCACATCGCGCGTCAGCTTGCCGTAAAGCGTGGCGTGTATGCCGCGTATCAGCGGAGTCAGATGGGGAACGAAAGTCAGGCCGACATCGCGACCGTGCACGCAGGCCAATCCCTGTCTGATTTCGGGCAAGTGGCGATGACCCGCCACACCATAAGCCTTGAAGTTATCACCTGCTTCGGCAAACAACGCAGGAATCTCTGCCTTGCGCCCCGCACCCGACACGCCCGATTTAGCATCGGCAATCAGGCTGCCAACATCGATTGCACTCGCTTCCAGCAAGGGGATAAATCCCAATTGCACAGCGGTCGGATAGCAACCCGGATTGGCAATCAGGCGGGCCGATTTGATTTTTTCGCGATTGATTTCGGGCAAACCATATACGGCCTCAGCCACCAGATCAGGACAGGCATGCGTCATGCCATACCATTTTTCCCAAGTTGAGATGTCCTGCAAGCGAAAGTCCGCAGCCAGATCAATCACCTTGACGCCCGCATCCAGCAATGCACGCGTCTGCTGCATCGCAATGCCATTCGGCGTAGCAAAGAAAACCAGGTCGCACTGTTCCAGATGCGCCTCATCGGGATGAACGAACAGCAGATCGACAAAACCCCGCAGACTGGGAAACATCTGGCTGACCGCCATGCCGGCATCGGCACGCGAGGTAATCACCCGCAAGGTAACCTGCGGATGCAGCGCCAAAATACGCAACAACTCGACCCCGGTGTAACCCGTCCCGCCCACTATGCCAACTTTAATCATGACAGTCCTTTTTAATACACGGCATGATACAACAACAATGCAAAATCCGCCCGAAGGCGGCTATGTGATACATCCAACCGATTAACGCTTGGTGAATTGCTTCCAGCGGCGCGCCTTGCGGAAGCCGACTTTCTTACGTTCGACTTCACGCGCATCACGTGTAACCAGACCAGCGGCCTTCAACACAGGCTTGAAGTCGGCGTTGTAGTCGATCAATGCACGTGTAATGCCATGACGCACTGCACCCGCTTGACCCGCTTCACCACCACCCGATACGTTAACCATGATATCGAACTGGCTCAATGTTTCGGTCAGAGTCAATGGTTGACGAACAATCATGCGTCCGGTTTCGCGAGAGAAGAACACATCCACAGGCTTGTCGTTTACCACGATATCGCCTTTACCAGCCGTGATGAATACACGTGCTACCGCGCTTTTGCGACGACCCGTTCCGTAGTTATAAGATACGCTCATGATTACGCCTTCAACAAGTTAATGAGTGTCGGTTGCTGTGCTTCATGAGGATGTGCAGAACCTGCATATACCTTCATCTTGCGCAACATCGCGAAGCCCAACGGGCCTTTTGGCAACAAGCCCTTAACTGCTTTTTCCAGAACGCGGGCCGGATGACGACCTTGCATCTTGGTGAAGTTAGTTGTGTACAGGCCGCCTGGATAACCAGTATGGCGATGGTACAACTTAGCTTCAGCTTTATTACCTGTTACTCGAAACTTATCCGCATTGATGACTACGACGAAATCGCCCGTATCCACGTGTGGGGTGTAAATTGCTTTATGCTTGCCGCGCAG
>JAURZN010000130.1 GCA_030653355.1 Gallionella sp.
AAACTTCGCGCAACTGGCAGGCCAGGAGCATGTCGTCAGGGCGCTGGGCAACGCGCTTACACAAAATCGGCTGCATCATGCCTATCTGTTTACCGGTACACGCGGGGTGGGCAAGACGACTATCGCGCGCATTTTTGCCAAATCGCTGAATTGTTTGACGGGTATCACGGCCACGCCGTGTGGTGTATGCAGTGCCTGCCGTGAAATCGACAGTGGTCGTTTTGTCGATTTGATCGAACTGGATGCGGCCTCCAATACCCAGGTGGATAACATGCGCGAACTGCTGGAAAGCGCGCTGTATGCGCCGACCAGCGGTCGTTTCAAGGTGTATATCATCGACGAAGTGCATATGCTGTCCAAATCTGCCTTCAACGCGATGCTCAAGACGCTGGAAGAGCCGCCCGCGCATGTGAAATTTATCCTAGCCACCACCGACCCGCAAAAAATTCCGGTCACGGTGTTGTCGCGTTGTTTGCAATTCAACTTGAAACAATTACCGCCCGCACTGATCGTCACGCATCTGCAGCATGTGCTGGAGCAGGAGAATATTGCTTTCGAACTGGGGGCGCTCAATCTGGTCGCGCGCGCAGCCCAGGGCAGTATGCGCGATGCGCTGAGTCTGATGGATCAGGCGATTGCCTTTTCGCTGGGAAAAATAGAAGAAGCCGCGATGCGCGCCATGCTGGGTGCGATAGATCAGAGTTATCTGTTCGAGTTGCTGCTGGCCTTGCGCGAACAAAATGGTGTTGCGCTCATTGAGGTCGCCGATAATATGGCATCGCGCAGCATCGCCTTTGAAGCCGCTTTGCAGGATATGGCCTCGCTGTTGCATCGCATCGCACTGGCGCAGACTGTTCCCGCCGCGATTGCCGACGATGAACCGGAGCGCGTGCGTTTGCTGGAACTGGCGCAATGTTACACGCCTGAGGAAGTGCAGCTGTTTTATCAGATTGCCATACACGGTCGTGCTGAAATTGATTTGGCACCAGATGAGTATGCCGGTTTTACCATGACGCTGTTGCGTATGCTGGCGTTTGCACCCTCCCGGGCACAAGCACCCTCCCGGGCACAAGCACCCTCCCGGGTACAAGCACCCTCCCGGGTACAAGCACCATCGCGCAGTGGCTTGCCCGCGCAAGCGGCACAGGCCGTTATCCGGCCAGTTGCGCAAGTTGAGCAGCCACGGGCAACGCCGCAAGCGACCCCCGGTCTGCCGGTTGCGATTCCGCCGCCGGTGGCCGTCGCGGTTGAGCTGGCGGCGGTTGAGTCGGCGGCACTTGTGCCTGCCCTTGTGTCTGCCCCGGTCAGAAGAGATGCGTCTGAGGCCATGCCGGACTGGCGTATCCTGCTGGGGCAGTTAAATTTGCAGGCCATGGCGCAGCAGTTGGCCAAGCACTGTGTGCTGGAAAAAGTTACGGATCAGCAAGTCGTTCTGCGTCTGGCGCAGGAACATAAGCATTTGCAGACCAAGATGGCGACCGATAATTTGCAGACTGCATTGAGCGCTTATTTTGACCATCCGGTAAAACTGAGCATCGTGTTGGGGAAAATCGAAGTGGTAACGCCAGCCGGAATCGAACATCAGAACAAACAAGTCAGGCAGCAGCAGGCGAGTGATTCGATAGCGCAGGATGTTTTTGTGCGCGAGGCACAGGAACAGCTGGATGCTAATCTGCTGACAGAATCAATTAAACCGGTTTAATCAATAGGATAGGAGTGACAATATGATGAAGGGCGGATTGGGTGGCTTGATGAAACAGGCCCAGCAAATGCAGAAAAACATGCAGCAGGCACAGGATGAATTGGCTACCGTGGAAGTTGAGGGGCAGGCGGCATCCGGTATGGTGAAAGTGACGATGAGTTGCGCGCATGAAGTGCGTCGTCTGTCG
>JAURZN010000135.1 GCA_030653355.1 Gallionella sp.
TCGCGATTCGCGAAGGCGGCCGTACCGTTGGTGCGGGTGTGGTTGCAAAAGTAATCGAGTAAAAATAAACAGTCGTTAGACGTTGGTCGTTAGTTATTAGTAAAGGCGGTGTCCGCGCGACGGACGAAGCCAACTAACGACAGCGGCTAATAACTAACAGCTGCATTTAGGCCAGTAGCTCAATTGGTAGAGTATCGGTCTCCAAAACCGAGGGTTGGGGGTTCGAGACCCTCCTGGCCTGCCAAATTCTAAGTAATAGTTAATCGGAACCTTCGCGCATGTCGGACAAAATCAAGTTGCTAATTGCATTTCTGTTGGTTGCAGCAGGAATTGCGGGCTTCTATTACCTGCACGACAGTCCGGCAGTATTGAGGCTGCTTTCAATTCTGGTCGGTTTGTTGCTGGCTGTGGCTGTGGCATCGACCAGTGAATCTGGAAAACAATTTATTGGGTTTAGCAAAGATTCCGTGGCTGAGGCGAGGCGTGTGGTTTGGCCTACTCGCAAGGAAACCATTCAAACGACCGGTGTGGTGATTCTGTTCGCCATAATCATGGCTTTGTTTTTGTGGTTGGTTGACGCTAGTTTGATGATGATAGTAAACAAGCTGATGGGACGGGTTGAATAATGGCTATGAATTGGTATGTTGTTCATACGTATTCTCAGTTTGAGAAAAGCGTATCGCGCGCATTGGCCGAGCGCATTCAGCGTGAGGGCATGCAAGATAAATTCGGTCAGATCCTGGTTCCGGTTGAAGAAGTCGTCGAGCTGAAAGCCGGGCAAAAAGTTACCTCGGAGCGCAAGTTCTTCCCTGGATATGTTCTGGTTGAGATGGAAATGACCGACGAAAGCTGGCATTTGGTGAAAAATACGCCAAAAGTAACTGGCTTTCTGGGTGGTTCAGCCATGCGCCCTACGCCGATCAGCGAAAAGGAAGTGCAAAACATCATGCAGCAAATGCAGGCTGGTGTTGAGAAACCTCGTCCCAAAGTGCTGTTTGAAGTAGGTGAGGCTGTGCGTGTTAAGGACGGTCCGTTTACGGACTTTACCGGCATGGTCGAGGATGTTAATTACGACAAGAATAAAATACGTGTGGCAGTGACTATTTTTGGTCGTGCGACACCGGTAGAGCTGGATTTTGGCCAGGTAGAAAAAGGCTAAAGCGAGGGAATCAGGTATCGGGGAACGCAGCTTGCGAATTGCGCAGGTGCCGTTTCCCGTTCTCTGTTTCCTGTAATTGGGGAGAGACGCAAGTTTCGATTACCCGTTTGATAGGAGAGTAACATGGCAAAGAAGGTCATTGGCTATATTAAGCTGCAAGTGCCTGCAGGTAAGGCAAATCCAAGTCCACCGATCGGTCCAGCACTGGGTCAGCGTGGTCTGAATATCATGGAATTCTGTAAAGCGTTTAACGCCGCTACTCAAGGCGTAGAACCTGGTTTGCCTATCCCGGTGGTTATCACCGCGTTCGCAGACAAGAGCTTCACTTTCATCATGAAGACTCCACCCGCGACTATTCTGATCAAGAAGGCCGTTGGTATTCAAAAGGGTAGTGCGACGCCGCACACCGCTAAGGTTGGTCACTTGACCCGCAAGCAAGCGGAAGAAATTGCAACAACTAAGATGCCTGATCTGACGGCTGCTGACATGGATGCGGCAGTTCGCACCATCGCGGGCAGTGCGCGCAGTATTGGTATCACTGTGGAGGGCGAATAATGTCTAAGCGCTATAAATCAATTGCAGCCAAAATCGATCGCAACAAACAATATGCTCTGACTGACGCGCTGTCGTTGGTCAAAGAAAATGCAGTGGCTAAATTTGATGAGTCTATCGATGTTGCCGTTAATCTGGGCATTGATGCACGTAAATCTGATCAGTTGGTACGCGGCTCTGTCGTATTGCCTAAGGGTACAGGTAAAACAGTGCGCATCGCTGTATTTGCGCAAGGTGCTAAAGCTGAAGAAGCAAAGGCCGCTGGAGCAGATGTCGTCGGATTCGATGATTTGGCCGAATCCATCAAAGCGGGCAACCTGGATTTCGACGTAGTTATTGCCAGTCCTGACGCGATGCGTCTGGTCGGTCAACTGGGTCAGATTCTGGGGCCGCGTGGTTTGATGCCTAATCCCAAGGTCGGCACAGTTTCGGCTGATGTGGCAGGCGCAGTGCGCAACGCCAAGGCGGGTCAGGTTCAATATCGTAACGACAAGAACGGCATTATTCATTGCACTATCGGTCGTGCTTCATTCGCGCCTGAAGCGTTGCGTGAAAATCTGCTGGCATTGATCGATGCGTTGAGCAAAGCTAAACCGGCTACATCAAAAGGTGTCTTCATGAAGAAGGTTTCCTTGTCCAGCACCATGGGTGTGGGTGTGCGGGTTGATCAGTCTAGCATTGCTGCTTAAGTTTTAAAATTCAGCTGCAGGAACACATCCTGCAGCTAAATATCTTTGCACTGCTGGCGGTTGTCAGCATCAAAGACCGTAGGTGTCGGGGCTGTAATCTAGTCTTGACTTAATAGTCGAAGCGATTTGACTGCCCACGCAGATGGTGTGCCCGCGAGCAGGAATGGTTGTTCTCCTACTCAAGGTCGCTGTTGTAAACGATGGAATGCATGTTGAATGCATTCTGGATATGGAGGAAGACTTGAGTCTCAATCTGCAAGAAAAACAAACCGTGGTCGCGGAAGTAAGTGCACAAGTAGCGCAATCGCAAACCATCGTTTTGGCAGAGTACCGTGGCATCAAAGTTGCCGATATCACTATTTTGCGT
>JAURZN010000140.1 GCA_030653355.1 Gallionella sp.
GTTGGCAGCCGACGCAGTCGCACTACTCAAACAGGAAGGCTATACCGCTATTCATCTGCGCGATGGTGTTGCCGAATGGGCTGTTGCGCGCGCGTGACAGAACCAAAACGCAGATATATTGCAGGCACTACGATCATGTTAAAAATCGTCGCTGAGATCAGCCCGCAAAGAATGACCACTGCCATCGGAGCCTGAATTTCTGCACCCGGTTCACCGCCGGAAAGCGCCAGCGGCACCAACGCAAGGCCCGCAGCCAGTGCGGTCATCAGTATCGGGACCAGCCTTTCTGTCGCACCGCGCACCACCAATTCGATGGGTTTTAGCGTAGTCTCCGTTGCGCTCAAGTGTCGGATATGGGCAACCATCATCACGCCATTGCGCGTGGCGATACCGAACAACGTGATAAAGCCGATCAGGGTGGCTACCGACAACACCCCTCCCGATACGAACATACCCAGTACGCCGCCGATCAGCGCCAATGGCAAGTTAAGCATCACCACCGCCGCATCGCGTGCCGAATGAAATGCCAGATAGAGCAGCATGAATATGCCCACCAGCACCACCGCGCTCAGGGTGCTCAGTACCCTGGTCGCTTCAGCGGCACTTTCAAACTGCCCGCCGTACTCGATGTGATAGCCCGTGGGTAGTTCAACGTTCGCCGCGACTCTGGCGCGGATGTCTTCCACCACGCTGGTCAGATCACGTTCGGCGACGTTGGCCATCACCACGATTTTGCGCTGCACGGCTTCCCGGCTCACCAGATTAGGGCCACGGTCTTTTCTTACTTCAGCCAGCGCAGAGAGCGGCAGATACGCACCACTTGCAGTGGTAATCAAGGTGCTGGAAATCGCATCGACCGACTCGCGTACGGCAGTATCAAAACGCACCACCAGATGAAAGCTCGCCTGACCTTCCATCACGCGTGACACTTCCATTCCGGCAAAGGCGGTTTCGATCGCATCGGCGACTTCGCGGATGGACAGGCCATGCTGTGCAATAGCATCACGGCGGAATTTCACCAGCACGAAGGGAATGTCCGCTTGTTGTTCAAGCGCAACGTCCACCGCGCCTGTAACTTCCCTGGCCTGTGCTTTTACCTGCTCACCGATACGCCGTAATTCATAGAGATCCGGGCCGAATATTTTAATGGCAATATTGGCGCGAGTGCCGGAAAGCATGTGATCAATACGGTGTGAGATCGGTTGTCCGATTACCACGTTCAAGCCGGAAATCGTAGCCAGATCAGCGCGTAGTGCAGCAAGAAATACTTCTTTGCTGCGTTCTTTTATCTCCAGGCTGGCCTCAATCTCCGAGGCGTGAATTTCCATTGCATGCGGATCACCGGGGGCGCGACCAGTGCGACGTGCGGTCGCAACGACTTCAGGATGACTGAGCATGACAGCTTCCACATGTTGGCCGAGTGCGCTGGATTCCTCCAGTGAAGTGCCTGGCAAGGTGGTAATGCCCACAGTTAAACTGCCTTCGTTAAAATCGGGCAAGAACGCACGTCCGGCAAAACTCAAGGCTATGAGTGCAACAACAAACCCGGCTGCCGAAAATAGTGCAATCACCTTCCAGTGCAATATCAGTCGATTCAATACAGCTGCATAATTCTTTTGCATCGCCGTCAGCCACCTCGGTTCCTGATGCGCCAGTACCCCTTTAGATTGCGGTAAAAACAGTACGGCCAACACGGGCGTTACTGTCACCGCCACCAACAGCGAAGCCGCCAATGCCACGACATAAGCGTAGCCCAGAGGGGCCAGCATCCGGCCTTCCACGCCGGAAAGGAAAAAGATGGGCACGAATACCAGCATGATGATGAGGGTGGCGAAAACGATGGAACCTTGAATTTCCCGCGTCGCCGAAAACACCACCTGGCTGCTCGAACGCTGCTCCGGCGCAGGTAATACTACGTTCTCCTTTAATCGGCGCACGATGTTTTCGACCACGATGATGGCATCGTCTACCAGAGCACCCAGCGCGATAGCCAGTCCGCCCAACGTCATGGTGTTGAGCGTTGCCCCCATCGCCTGCATGATGATAAGTGCAGTGACCAGCGAGAGCGGCAGGGCGATCAGGGTGATGGCTGTGGCGCGAGTCGAGATCAGGAAAGCAAACACAATGGCGATGACCAGAATAGCGCCATCGCGCAACGTATCCAGCAAATTGCTAATGGCTCGCTCAATGAAGTCCGCCTGACGGAAGATATGCGTTTCGATCTTCATGCCTTGCGGCAAGCCGCTCTGTAAAGTAGCGAAAGCCTCGTCCAGTTTATTCGTCAACTCCAGCGTGTTGGCGTCCGGCTGTTTCTGTATGGCAAAGATAACGGCCGCCTTGCCATTATGTGATGCAGCGCCACGTTGCACACCTGTTCCAATAGTGATTTCGCCCAGATGACGTACCAGTACCGGCTGACCGGAACGCATGGCTACGACGGTCTCACCGATGTCCGCCAGTGTCTGCACCCGGCCTACGCCTTGAATCAGATATTCCTGCCCGCCTTCCTGATAAAAACCGGCGGGCGCATTTTGATTCGTTTCGCGCAGGCTGCGCAGCACTTCATCGACCGTCACCTTGTAACTGGCCAGTCGTTCGGGCACGAGTGTTACTTGATACTGCTTTTCATCACCGCCTATCGTGATGACTTCGGCCACGCCCGGAACCGCCAACAGGCGGCGACGCAACACCCAGTCGGCAGTGCTCTTCAATTCAGTGCCACTGTGCAACTCGGAGGTCAGGGCGATAAACATGATCTCACCCATGATGGATGCGGCAGGCACCATTTGTGGCGGCGGCAGTTCCGGCGGCAAACTGGCGCGGGCAAGCTGCAATTTCTCCGAGACGATCTGGCGCGCCTTCAGCATGTCCGTGCCCCACTCAAACTCTACGATCACCACCGCTAGCCCTACGCTGGAATTGGAACGCACACGGCGTACACCGGGCGAACCATTGATGGCAGTTTCGATGGGGAAGGTGACCAGGTTTTCGACTTCAGTCGGTGACATGCCATGTGCTTCGGTCAGGATGGTGACGGTGGGTGCAGTCAGGTCGGGAAAAATGTCCACCGGCATGCGCGTTGTTTGCCAACCGCCCCAGACGAGCAAAAGCCCGGCGGCGACGAGTACCAACAAGCGGTTGGCCAAAGAATGACGGATGATGGAAGCGATCATTTTATATTCCCTTTAATGTGCGTGGCCGTGGCCGAGTGCTGCCGGAGCCGTCGCGGCAAGGCGCACTTGATAAGCCCCGATGGACACGATGCGCTCCCCGTTTGAAATGCCGGAACGCAGACCGACCCACTCACCGTCCCGGGTGCCGGGTTCAACCACGCGCCGCTCGAATGATTCTCCCTCTTTTTGCACGAACACCACCGTTATGCCGTTTTCATCAACGATAGACGATGCGGGGATGGCCAGAATTTTTTCGCTACGGCCGGTATAGAGACCGACCCGCAGGTTCATTCCGGCGCGTAAACGACCTTCAGGATTGTCAATTTCGAAGATGGCAGGAACGGTGCGAGTATCTTTGTTCACCAGGCCGCCGTAGGCAACGAGACGTGCGTTTCGACCTGCCTCCAGCACCCGCGCATTGTCTTCGCCTTCAAGATGGAAGAAAGCACCAGACGGTTGCGTGATTTTCCCCAGCTCACTTTCTGGTATGCGCACTTCCAGCCACAGCTTGCCGAGATCGGCGATGTGGATCAGCGTCTGCCCATCGAGCACAGCAGCCCCGGCTCCGGCACCTACTGCCACCACCGTGCCGTTGATCGGAGACTTGAGCGGGATGCCGCCGCTACCGCCCGAATAAGTGTTCGAACGGTGTTGTGCCGCATCCAGTTCTGCCATTGCCAGCCGATTCCGGCTGCGCGCTTCTCGCACGCGCTTCTCGGCAATGGCTTCAGCCTTGAATAATTCTTCCAGGCGTGTGAGCGCCTGTCGTGCTTCCTCAGCCTCGATGCGGGCGCGTTCAACGGCAAGCTGCAAGGTGGCTGCGTCTGTTTCGCCGCCCAGCCTGGGCACAAAGTAGCCCAATACCTGACCGGCTTTGACGGTCATGCCGATCTGCGGAAAGCCCGTTGATGCCGCACGCAGCAAACCGGCAGCAGGCGCGGCAATGATGGCCTCGCCACCAGCACGAGGGCGCAGCGTGGCCGAGACTGTCAGAGATTCATGCAAAACACGTTCAGTCACCGGCATATTGGCGAAGGATATTTTCCACTGTTGTTCCTTGCTGAAGGCTATGCCTGCCGCACCCGTCTCTGCTTCAGTAACGGCATCCGCTGTCTTGCGGTCTGAATAAACTTCCACTACACCCAGTTCATGCGTGACGGTAGCCTTGGCACTGAGTAACTGAAAAGACAGATGGCGTTTTCCGGTGAATTTCGGGGTGATGGCAATACGGAAGATGCCGGGCGCAGCACTCACGCCGCCTTCCGCACGTTCCTCAGGCTGACCTCCGCCCGATAACACAACTATCATTTTGCCTTCAGTCACGGCTTGAAATCCCAAAGGGTTCAGTAGTGTCGTATGGGCTGCGAATGACGTTTGTTCGCCTTTTACCAGCTTCTTGAATTCAACAAATAGTTCGGTGCTATCGGTGTAATGAGTGATGGCGATGCTGCTGGCACCCTGTTCGGCAGGGGCTTGGCCATTGTTGGGAGAACAGGCAGCCAGCGCAAATGCGGTTAGCAGCACTAAAGACAGATTGAGCTTATTCATACGAGGACACTCCAGACAAAGTTTCTAGTTCGATGCGTGCAAGACGGGCACGTAATGCCAGGTCAAGTTCGCTGGTGACAAAATCCAATTCACTGCGATAGGCGTCGAGTAATTCAAGCAAACCAGCTTCACCGGCGCGGTAAGCCGCTTCCGCAATATTGGACAGATTGTGCGAGCCATCCGAGGCATCGCGGCGGTTAGCCAGTGCTGCTTTGCGCAATTCTTCTGATTGTTGCCACGCGCCACGCAGATCGGCATCTGCTTTGCTCAATGCTAACGCATGCTCTGCACGTACCGTCTGTGCTTGGGCATGACTGCGTTGTTGTGCGGCCTGGCCATGGTCGAGCAGGGGAATGGAAAACGATAGGCCAACAATGGCACCGCTGCCTCTGCGCGTGGTCTCATCAAGTGTTTTCTGTCCTATCCCCACAGTCAAATCGGGAACCCATCCCCGCTGTGCTGCTTGCTGTTCTCGCGATAAGGCTTCCGCTTGGGCAAGCAAACTTGCCAGATCGGGACGTTGGCGCAAGCTTGTTTGCAGGAGACCGAGTGCGGGGGCGGCATCAGGGAGCAAGTCACCTTGCAAGCGCAGGGTAGCATCCGGTTTATTACCCGTCAGTGCAGCCAGTTTCTCGCGACTGCGTGCCGCATCCGCTTGCGCCACAGTCAGTCGCGTCCTCGCAGTATGCACCTCGCGTTCGAGACGGCGGCGGTCATAGCCGGACGCTTCACCGGCTTTGGCGAGTTTTGCGGTCACCTTGGATGCCTGTTCGATGCGTGTCAAGCGCAGCCCAAGTGCATCCTGAATTTGCATGTAATGCAGGGCTTCGGCAAATGTCCGGCGAACTTCGGCGATGGTGTTCAATCGCCTGATTCGGCCATCAAATTTTTCGGCATCCAGTCGTCGTGCTGCCGCCTCGCGCCGCAGTGAACGGCGACCCGAAAAATCGAAGGTCTGCGAGATATGTACAGAACGTTCGGTGATATCACCACCGGGCATGGCAAGACGATCGCGGCTGAAATCGAAAACCGGGTTAGGCATCAAGCCTGCTTCAGTCACGACACTCTCCGCCAGTAACAATCGACCGGTTTCGGCTTCCAGCCAGACAGGGCGTGACAAGGCAAGATTGACCGCTTCGCGCTCAGTCAACAGATCAGCCTGGGAAATTACAGGGAAGGCGCTAAATAGTATCAACGCGAGCAAACTGGCGCGCGATAGGGTGCGATAAAACGGAGTCCGCGGTATACGCGCCCGAGTCTGAGAATATTCTCTCAACATAATGATTCCTTTTCAGCCAAGAACAACAGACCGCAGGCTTTAATTCCTGCGGAGCAAAGACATGGTCAGGCGAAAAGGGGATTTCTGGGGGGTTTGAAGGGCGGTTCGACAGTTGCGTGAACAAACGCATGGGAAGACATCGGATATACAGCCGAACAGGCTTGAAGAGCAGGCAGCGACGCAATGTCATGCGTCACGACGGGCAAATGGCTCAATAAATGGCCAATATTGTCGTGAGCGTTGCCATCTTTGTCGCTATCGGCATCATGCGGGTGATGTACCTCGTGTGCGTGATTGTCGGCATCTGCCAGTGCGGATGCATGTGGCATCCCGTTGTGGCTATCTATCATATGCCAGGCGAAACCGGGCGACATGAATGTGCTGAACAGCACAACAAGTAAAAACCGCAAGGTAGATGTAGAGATATTCTTCATGGACAGACGCGGAGTCTAATCTATGTTTGCCAGTCAGTGCGGTTTAATTATAAAACACCTCGTAATCCATTAAAACGGTCGCGGGTCTCGCCGTATTCGCAGGCGTGCTGCCAATTTGGTGCATAGAAATATGAAATGTGCACAGTTGGTGCGCTGCGCAGCCGTCAAGGCTTGAATTGACCTTGTTTTTACAGGGTTATACCCGTGGCCGGGACACCCTTTATCTGTGGATATTTTGTTGTTTATATACGCCAGCATCGGCGATGCGAGGCGTTTCTATCAGTCACCCGGTGATGCTGTTAACGTCCTGCTTTATGCGGAATAAGCGCATTTTTATAAAGTGGCACAGGATTTGCTTGTTGGTAGCAGACATTAATTGAATTTTGTTTATTAAAGGGGTACAGATGAACAAGCAAAAACAGCGACTGGTGGTCATTGGTAACGGCATGGCGGGCATACGCACGCTGGAAGAGTTGCTCAAGATGTCACCGGATGAGTTTGAAATTACGGTATTTGGTGCGGAACTGCAACCTAACTACAACCGCATCCTGCTCTCTCCGGTGTTGTCCGGTGAGATGAAGTTTCAGGATACCGTGTTGAATGACTGGAGCTGGTACCAGGAAAATAATATCACGCTGCATGTCGGCAAGACGGTGAACAAGATAGACCGTTTTCGCTGCCAGGTGGAAACTGAAGATGGCATGGTCGTTCCCTACGACCGTTTGCTCATCGCAACCGGCTCGAATCCGATCATGTTGCCGATACCGGGCATGAATCTTCCCGGCGTGCTGGCGTATCGCAGCATAGATGATGTCGAGAAAATGCTCGCAGCAGCCAGGACCGGCAAGCGTGCGGTGGTGATAGGCGGCGGGTTGCTGGGTCTGGAAGCCGCCAATGGCTTGTCCTTGCAGGGCATGGAAGTGTCGGTGGTGCATTTGTGCGACTGGCCGATGGAGCGCCAGTTGGACAAGGTGGGCGGCGGTCTGTTGAAGGAGGCGCTGGAAAAACGCGGACTGAAGTTTTATCTGTCGCGCCAGACCGAGGCGATCCTGGGCGACGACAAAGTCAGCGGTTTGCGTTTTGCGGACGGCGAGGAAATCGAGGCCGATCTGCTGGTGATGGCCGCAGGCATACGTCCCAACATCGCCCTGGCCAAGTCGGCCGGCATCCATTGCGAACGCGGCATCGTGGTCAGCGATACGATGCAGACTTTTGATCCAAAAATCTATTCGGTCGGCGAATGCGTACAGCATCGCGGGCAAACCTACGGGCTGGTCGCACCCTTGTTCGAGCAGGCCAAAGTGGCGGCGAACCACCTGGCCCGTTACGGCAGGATGCGTTATGAAGGCTCCTCGGTCTCTACCAAACTCAAGGTGACGGGCATAGATTTGTTTTCAGCCGGTGATTTCAATCCCGGACCGGGAGACGAAGAATTGCTGTTGCAGGATTCCGCGCGCGGCGTGTATAAAAAACTGGTGCTGCGCGACAACAAGCTGCGCGGCGCCGTGCTCTATGGCGAAACCATGGATGGCCCCTGGTATTTCCAGCTGATGCGCGACGGGACTGACATCACGGAGATGCGTGAGCACATCCTGTTCGGGCAGATGCATCTGGGAGATTCCGGTCGTGGCGGTGTATCCAGCGTGGCAAACATGCCGGATACGGCGGAAATTTGTGGTTGTAATGGCGTATGCAAGGGAACCATCGTCAGCGCCATCATCGACAAAAAGCTGTTTACGCTGGAAGAGGTGCGCGCCCATACCAAGGCATCTGCGTCATGCGGCTCGTGTACCGGTCTGGTAGAAGCCATACTGGCCAATACCCTGGGCGGTGATTATTCCGCCAAATCAAGCAAGAAGGCGATCTGCGCCTGTACAGAGTCCGCACATCAGGATATGCCGCAGGCGATACGCGATTTGGGGGTGAAGAACATTCCCGATCTGATGCGGGCATTGCAATGGAAAACGCCGGATGGCTGTCATGTTTGCCGCCCCGCACTGAATTATTACCTGATGACTGCCTGGCCCGGCGAATATCAGGACGACAGCCGTTCGCGCTTCATCAACGAACGGGTGCACGCCAATATCCAGAAAGACGGCACCTACTCCGTGATTCCGCGCATCTGGGGCGGCGTGACCTCGCCAGCCGAATTGCGTGCGATTGCCGAAATTGCCGAACGGCATGAGGTTCCTACCGTGCATATCACCGGCGGGCAGCGCATCGGTTTATACGGCATCACCAAGGAAAATTTGCCCAAGATGTGGGGCGAGCTGGTTGAAGCAGGCTTTGTGTCCGGCCATGCTTACGGTAAATCGTTGCGCACGGTCAAGACCTGCGTGGGGTCTGAGTGGTGTCGTTTTGGCACTCAGGATTCCACCGGACTGGGCATCAAGGTCGAAAAACTGACCTGGGGTTCATGGACGCCACACAAATTCAAGATTGCCGTTTCCGGTTGCCCGCGCAATTGCGCCGAGGCGACCATCAAGGACTTCGGCATCGTCTGCGTGGATTCGGGCTATGAGATTCACGTCGGCGGCAATGGCGGGATCAAGGTGCGCGTCACCGATTTCCTCTGCAAGGTCGAAACGGAGGAGCAGGTAATGGAATACTGCGGCGCTTTCATGCAGCTGTATCGCGAGCAGGCGCACTATCTGGATCGCACCGCGCACTGGATAGAGCGCGTCGGCCTGGCCTACGTCAAACAGTACATCGTCGATGATGCGGCAGGGCGGGTCGAATTGTATGCACGCTTCCTCGAATCCCAGCGTTACTCGCAGGATGATCCCTGGAAGGAACGCGCCGAAGGGAAAGATGCGCATGAATTCGCGGCACTGGCGGTAATTGAATAAAGAGCGTGTAGGTTGGGTTAGCGGTTTTATGCGTAACCCAACATCATTAAAAACTGTTGGGTTACGGCGCTCGCGCCTAACCCAACCTACAAGTGAGGTGTTGTAATGAACTGGATACAGGTAGGCAATCTGCAAGACATACCCCGGCAGGGTTCGCGCGTCGTCAAGACGGCAGCAGGCGAGATCGCGCTGTTTCGCAGCGTGGACGATCAGGTGTTCGCGTTGAACAACCGTTGTCCGCACAAGGGCGGGCAGCTGTCACAAGGCATCGTGCACGGCACACGCGTCACCTGCCCGATGCATAACTGGGTCATTGATCTGGAGTCGGGCGAGGCCATCGCACCGGATAAGGGCTGCGCGCACCGGCATGAAGTGCGGGTTGCGCATGGTGTGTTGTTTCTTGAAGTCAGGACTGAGGTTTGAGGTGCGAGGTGCGAGTAACCTCCAAACCATGAAACCTCAGCCCTCAGTCCTCAGCCCTCAGTCCTTCACGCAGCAACGTGGGGCGCAGCCCCCTTCATTCAGGAGCAAGAGATTCATCTCCGTAGCTCCGAGGGAAGCCCCTTGCGGGCTTAGTTGTGCGGGGAAGCCCCTTGCGGGCTCAATCCAGACTACCTGCCCCTACTGCGGGGTAGGCTGTGGTGTGGTGGTCAATATGGAGGAAGAGGGCATCAGTCTGATCGGTGACAAACAGCATCCGGCTAATTCCGGGCGGCTGTGTTCCAAAGGCATCGCGCTGGCTGACACGCTGGATAACGAGGGTAAATTGCTTTACCCCGTGGTCAATAATCGCCGTACCTCCTGGGAGGATGCGCTGGAACGTGTCGCGTCCGGGTTCAAGAAAATTATCGCGGAACACGGGCCGGATGCGGTCGCCTTTTACGTGTCCGGCCAAATCCTGACCGAGGATTATTACGTCGCCAACAAGTTGATGAAAGGCTATATCGGCAGCGCGAACATCGACACGAATTCGCGCCTGTGCATGTCGACGGCGGTGGCGGCCCACAAGCGCGCTTTCGGCGCCGATGCGGTGCCGGTTTGTTATGAGGATGTCGAAACCGCAGACCTGGTCGTCATCGTCGGTTCCAACTATGCGTGGGCACATCCCGTGCTGTATCAGCGCCTGGCCGCAGCAAAGAAAGCGCGGCCCGAAATGCAGGTGGTCGTCATCGATCCGCGTCGCACCGCGACGTGCGACATCGCGGATTTGCATCTGGCGATTGCGCCGGGGGCGGATGCTTATTTGTTTAACGGCCTGCTGCATAATTTGCGTCGCGAAGACGCGCTTGATCTGGACTATGTCGAAGCTCATGTGGAAGGCTACGCCGCTGCCTTTGCGGCGGCGCGCGAAGTGGGATCAATCCCGAAAGTGGCGCGAATTTGCGGCCTTGCCGAGACACAGCTGAGCGAGTTTTATCGATTATTTGCGCGTACCGGGCGCACCGTGACCATTTTCTCGCAAGGCATTAACCAATCCTCCAGCGGCGTGGATAAAGCCAACGCGATTCTCAATGTGCATCTGGCTACCGGACGCATAGGTCGTCCCGGCATGGGGCCTTTTTCAGTAACGGGTCAGCCCAATGCGATGGGCGGGCGGGAAGTGGGCGGTCTGGCTAATCAACTGGCCGCACACATGGATTTTTCCGATCCGGCCAGCATCGCTCGGGTGGCGCGATTCTGGAACGCGCCCAACATCGCACAGGCTCCGGGCCTGAAAGCCGTGGATATGTTCCAGGCTATCGCATCGGGAAAGATCAAGGCAGTGTGGATCATGGGCACCAATCCGGTGGTCAGCATGCCGGATGCCGATCGGGTGCGTGACGCCCTGCTCGGCTGCGAGCTGGTGGTGGTATCCGATTGCGTGCAGCACACCGACACCACGGCCTGCGCCGATATTCTGCTGCCTGCCACGGGCTGGGGCGAGAAGGAGGGCACGGTGACCAATTCCGAACGATGCATTTCCCGTCAGCGCGCCCTGTTGCCCGCATCGGGCGAGGCGCGACCGGACTGGTGGATCATCACTCAGGTAGCGCAACGGATGGGTTATGCCGACGGTTTTTCCTATACCCGCCCGGCTGAGATATTCCGCGAACACGCACGCCTGTCGGGTTTTGAGAATGAGGGCATACGCGCCTTCGAGATCAGCGCATGGTCTGAACTGAGCGATGGCGAGTACGACGCGCTGCAACCGACGCAATGGCCGATCAATAAGCATGCGCCGAATGGAACGAAGCGATTGTTTGCTGATGGCCGCTTTTACACGCCCAACGGCCGCGCACGCATGGTCGCCATCGCGCCGCGACTGCCCGCCGTGGCGGTGGATGCCGATTTCCCGCTGGTGCTCAATACCGGACGGATACGCGACCAATGGCACACCATGACCCGTACCGCCAAGGTGCCGCGTCTGAACGCCCATCTGCCGGAACCTTTCGTACAGGTGCAGCCGTCCGACGCGCAAGGCTATCAGCTCGCCCATGGCGGCCTGGCGCGCCTGACCAGTCGCCACGGCAGCATGTTGGCGCGCATACAGCTCAGTGAAGATCAGCGGCCGGGCTCGGTGTTCGTGCCCATGCACTGGAATGATGCGTATGCCAAAGCGGCACGCGTGGACGCGCTGGTTGCGCCGATTACCGATCCGATTTCCGGTCAGCCGGAGTCCAAACACACGCCGGTGAGGGTGGAGTCCTATCAGCCGGCCTGGCAGGGCTTTGTGCTTAGCCGCACGCGGCTGGAATTGCCGGATACCTGTTACTGCGCCAGCACCCGGGGTGCGGACTACTGGCGGCACGAGATCGCCGGGGAGGTGTTGCCGGGTGACTGGCGAGACTGGGTACAAACCGCATTGGGCGAATCAGCGCAATGGATAGAATATCGCGATGCGGCGATGGGGCGTTATCGCGCGGCCTGCCTGAAGGACGGTAAGCTGGAGGCGGTATTTTTTATCGCGCCGGATCATCGTTTGCCGGAACGTGAATGGCTCGCCAGCCTGTTCAACCCGCATCAACTGGAAGCGGCGGATTTGGCCGGATTGCTGGCCGCGCGTCCTCCCAAAGGGGCTGATACAGGACATATCGTCTGCGCCTGTTTCAGTGTCGGTGAGAAAGCCATACTGAATGCGATTCAGGAACAGAGTTTAGCCAGCGTGGAAGCGGTGGGCCAGTGCCTGAAGGCGGGCACCAATTGCGGTTCCTGTGTGCCGGAGATTCGCCGTCTGCTGGAGCGCCATTAAGTCCGTCTATACCCCGTAAGACTCCGGCATGGTGCTGCGCGAAAATCCGCTACGGGAAAAGGTGCGATCAGCCGACATATAACGGGATAGCACGGACTGCGTGGACATACTGAAGCCGCGATACAAGTCCATGTCATAGTCGGACATGCGTATCTTGTGCGCGGCATTGCCGAAATCACGGATGAATTCATCCCATGTGGCGTAGCGCCGGTCCTTATCCTTCTCCAAGGCGCGCTCGATGACGTCAGTCAGTTCCACGGGCAAGCCCTGACGATAAGTCGCTATCGGCGTGATGGGAAAGTTGTGAATGGCTATACGCGCATCGAATTCAGTCTCGGCTTCAAACGTATGCTTGCCGGTCAGCAGGCGGTAAAGCACAGCACCCAGCGCATAGATGTCGGCGCGCTGATCGAGCGCATCGCCATCGAGTTGTTCAGGAGACATATAGGCCAGACTGCCTGCCACTACGGCACTCATCTCGCTTACCGGGATCGCGCAGCCGAAATCGGCCAGTTTGGCGACCCCGTCAGGCCTCAGAATGATATTCCCGGGCTTGACATCGCGGTGTACGACCCCGAGTTCCGCCGCATAGCGCAAGGCATTGGCGACCTGTTCGATCACGGATAGCACCGTGCGGATGGGCAATAGCGTGTCGTCGCGATCATTATTTTCAAGCGATACACCGTTGATGTATTCCATCACCAGATAGGCACCGCTTGCTTCGTTCAGATCGGCATCCAGTACGCGGACGATATTTTTGTGATTCATCTTGAGTCCCAGTTCCACCTCGGTGGTGAACATGGCTTTGTAAGTCTCGGACTGGCGTCCCCGGCGCAACTGCTTGATAGCGACCGAAGCGAGCGTTTTGACGTGCTGGGCGTGATACACATCGGAGGTCGCACCACTGCCCAATAGTTTCACGATGGAATAATTGCCTATGTGGGTCGTGCTAGAAGGTGCGGACATCCAGAATTTCAGTGTAAGTGACGGTGTATCCGACAAGGGCGCACGGAAAAGTTCCGCTACTTAAAGACGATGGTCTTGTTGCCACATAAACATGCAACAGAGAAAAGCTGCTTGCCGGCATATTATTCATCAGTGCGAATGCCAGCAAACGAGACACAACGGAACTTCAACGTTTGAATTCACTGGTGCTGCGCGGCTTCATCGCGCAGCGTCCGGTGGAATGATGGGTTGGGCATCATCCGCGCAATGACTACTTTAGGGTAGCCGCGATACGCGATTTGAGGCTCCCGAGATCGCCCTTATCAGCGGCGGCGAGAGCTGCGTAGTAGGCCGGTACATCATCCGTGAATTCAGCGTCCACTCCTTGATTTAGCAGTTCTCTAGCAGCCTGATCTAGTAGGGTGCGCGCAAGCCTTCCATTTGCATCCAAGAAGGGATGAATCCGAAGGAATCGATGATGAAACTCGGCAAGCGCCGTAATGGCTTCATCATTGCTGCTGGACTGCAAACTCTTGTGTTGCCCTTTCCACCATTCAATCCACGAGTTCGTTAGCGATACAAGTTCCTCTGGAGGCGGGGGAACGTATGTCGCTGTCTCGACCGATGAGCCAGCAGGGCCGATCCAAACGTTCACGGAGCGCAGGCGTCCACGAACTGCCTCGGGCAGGCCACTATCTTCCGTTATCACCCTGTGCAGCCAGCACAGCGTTGTGAGAGAAAGCGAGGCTGTTGGCATTTCAATGCTTTCTGACGCTTGACCCGCTATGCCTAGATGCGACGGACGTTCGGTGAGTGCGAAGCCAATTGCGTTCGTTCTTTCCAAGATAAGGTTTAGCTTCTCATCAAGGGAGCGCATCTGTGCCTCTCTCCTTGCTTCGTGATCGACGAGTTTTCGCACGACATCTTGGTTCATTGAGCTCCAGAACGCCCACTGCTCGGCTTCGGTCATGGGAATTCGCAGATATTCCAATCGAATCCCACATCCCTTCGGAGCGTCTAGCAGGCTGCGGATACGTTCAAGGTGATAGACCTCCGTTCGAGTTTGGCCGGCAAGCGACCGGAGCTGCTCTCGCTCGCCGACAGTGAGTGGTTGGTTTACGAAAAATGCAAACGCCTCAGCGTGGTTTGAACCGACACCCACGAAGTCACCTGTGAACTTTGACTTGATTACGCCTAGCGTTGAGGAGGTCGTGGGAAAGTAGGCGGCTGCTACCCAGGAGAGCCCATCCTTGCGGCATAAAACATCTTTCAATCCATCGGGGCCTCCTAACGGATGTTGCGGGTCTACCGCCTCAAACCCTTCAAGGTGCAGCAGTGCCGCCACAAGCCGTTCGGCTTGTGTCTGTCCGTAGCGCCAATCGCGGAGTGCAGATTCTGTTGTCATGATGGTTCGCGTGGTGGGTTCCTATGATGCATAATCGGGATAGGAGAAAGCCTCACGGCCTCCCCCTCCCACACCACCGTGCATACGGGACCGTACACGGCGGTTCAATGAATAAATTCCTGTCATCCTGCGAGGGATGGCAGACCCATACTGCTGAATATCCTCGCCGGCAA
>JAURZN010000157.1 GCA_030653355.1 Gallionella sp.
CGTGCTCAAGCGCTTGTTTGGACGTATGGTGAGTGCGGATGGCGATGATGTTATTGCCATTAATCTGGCCATTAATTCCATACACGATACGGAGTTGCTGGCCTGGTTGGGCGAGATGATGAGCGCCCATCCGGCTATTGCTAAGCGCCTGGTGTTTGAGTTTACCGAGTTTGGACTGGTGCAGGACCGCGCCGGAATCGAGCAGGTTGTGATGGATATACGCAAGCTGGGCGCACAGTTTGCGGTCGATAATTTTGGTTTGCATCATTCTGCCTTTGAATACCTGCAACGTTTAAAGCCGCTGTATGTGAAGCTGAGTCCGGTCTATATACGCGGCTTGCGCGACAATCATGAAAATCAGTTCTTCATTTCCTCCGTGGTGAATATTACCCGCTCGCTGGATATACGCGTGTTTGCACTGGGCGTAGAAGACGCGGATGTGCTGCCGCTGTTGCAGGAACTGGGCGTGCAGGGCTTCCAGGGCTATGTGAACGGCCGTCTGACGGAGTGGAAGTGAGCTGTCAATGAGATTTTCTGACTAAATGACACCGTTTTGTACATGTATAAGTAATATACTTCACCCCAGCCTAGCAATATTGTAGCCGCACAAATTGGCAGACCGGGCAGGTAGGCAAGGGGGGGCGATGCAAAGCGATCAACAATCAGAAAAAGAGCTGCTGCGACATTACCGGCAATTAATGGAAATACATCGACGCGTGGGAGTTGAACGCGATATTACGCGGCTCCCGGATGTTGTCATGCGCGAAGTCTCGGAATTGTTGGGTGTCGAGCGCAGTACACTATTTCTCATAGATTGGGAAACCGTGCAGTTGCGCGCCAGCTTTGCTCAGGGGGTAGAAGGTGATGCCATTGTGGTGCCGTTGCGGATGGGTATTGTCGGCACCGCTATTCTTCAGCGCAAAATATTGAATATCGTCAACGCGTATCAACATCCGTATTTTAATTCGGGTATTGATGAACTGACGGGGTATACAACGGACAGTATCCTGGCTGCTCCAATTATTGATGACCATGGAACGATACTCGGCGGTGTCGAGTGGCTAAACAAGGATACAGGGCGTTTTTCCAGGGAAGATGAAACGACGATCGCCGCTGCTGCCCAACGACTGGCCGGGCTGATCCAGCAAGGCAGACTGGATGCGCTGCGTGCAAGCACTGAAATGACTGTCTTGCATGAACAGGTCGGATTTGAGCGCGGCTCGATTTTTCTCATGGACAATATCCTTGGTCAGCTCGTAGCCCAGCATCTGGATGGACTTGAAGATCAAAAAATCAATCTTACTGTGAAGCTGGGTATTGTTGGATTGGTTGTTTTGACCAATCAGACGCTGCTTATACCGGATACGTTAACTGACCCACGCTTCGATTCTTCGTTCGATAATTTAACCGGTTATAAAACTCGAAATATTTTATGCATCCCGTTGCACGATGCGAACGGTGACGTTCTGGGCGCCATAGAAGTAATCAATAAATCTAGCGGGGATTTTAGTGAACAGGATGTTGAGCTGTTGACAGATATTGCGGGCATCGTTTCGATCGCCATCGAGAATGCGATGCTGCTTAAGGATGGAGACAAGCAGTTTCACAGCATACTGGAGGTTATGGCAGCTTCGATTGATGCGCGTGATACCCTGACGGCAGGGCATTCTATAAGGGTAGCAAAATTTGCTGATGAAATAGGACGAAAATTAGGTTTCACGGATAATGATCTTGATGTGTTGCGCGTATCTGCAATCCTGCACGATTACGGAAAAATCGGCATTTATGATAGTGTATTAAAGAAGAATGGCAGTCTGGATTCGGATGAGTTTGCGCATATGAAACAACATGCGGCGATCACTCACGATATCCTCAATAAAATCTATCTCGCCCGAAAATATCGTGGAGTTCCGCTCATTGCTTCTTCACATCATGAGTATCTCAATGGCTCGGGCTACCCGAACGGATTGAAGAGCAACGAAATCCCATTCATGGCAAAAATTCTGACGGTGGCGGACGTGTATGAAGCGCTGACTGCGGACCGTCACTACCGGAAAGGGATGACGCCGGAGCAGGCGATATTGATACTGGAAGAAGGTGTAAACAGTAATAAGTTTGATGAGTGCGTCCTTGCCGCCCTGAAAGAATACCTGAAGCAAAGCGATGCCGAAACTTGACTTCGTCCTGCTATAATTTTCCCGTCGTTTTATTTTGAGATTGTCATGACCGTCATCCGCCAGCAGGATTTCATCGACAGCATTGCCGATGCCTTGCAATTCATTTCGTATTATCACCCGGCAGATTTTATACATGCTCTGGCTGAGGCCTATCGTATGGAGCAGTCGCCTGCCGCGAAGGATGCGATGGCGCAGATTCTCACCAATTCGCGCATGTGCGCGCAGGGGCATCGTCCCATCTGTCAGGATACCGGCATCGTGGTGGCGTTTGTGCGGGTCGGCATGTCGGTACGCTGGGAGGCGGAGCTGGATGTGGTCGGCATGGTCAACGCGGGGGTTCGCAAGGCCTATCTTGATTCCGATAATCTGCTGCGTGCTTCTATCGTGTCTGACCCTGCAGGAATGCGTAAAAATACCGGTGATAACACGCCTGCCGTGGTGCATTTTGAATTGGTGCAAGGCGACAAGGTCGAGGTGCGCATCGCGGCCAAGGGAGGCGGCTCGGAAAACAAGGCGGTGATGAAAATGCTCAATCCGGGCGACGATATTGTCGAGTGGGTATTGCAAAGCGTACAAGGCATGGGGGCGGGCTGGTGTCCGCCGGGTATGCTGGGGATAGGCATAGGCGGGACGGCGGAAAAGGCGGTGCTGCTGGCTAAGGAATCGCTGATGGACGCGATGGATATGCATGAACTCAAGGCGCGCGGTGCGGCCAATCGCCTTGAACAATTGCGCATCGAGTTGTTCGATAAGATAAACGCCATGGGTATAGGCGCGCAGGGGCTGGGTGGTCTGACCACGGTGATGGATGTAAAGATACGCGATTATCCGACGCATGCAGCCTCCAAGCCTATCGCGATAATTCCCAATTGTGCGGCAACGCGGCACATACACTTTGAGCTGGATGGCGCGGGCAGGGCAGAATTTACCCCGCCTAAGCTGGAAGATTATCCCGATGTGCACTGGCATCCTGCGGAGGATGCGCGGCGAGTCAATCTGGAAACTATCACGCCTGAGCAAATTGCACAGTGGCAACCGGGCGAGACCGTGTTACTCTCCGGCAAGCTGTTGACGGGGCGTGATGCCGCGCATAAGCGGATTACGGAAATGCTGGTGCGTGGAGAAAAATTACCGCATGGCGTGGATTTTACCAACCGCTTCATTTATTATGTCGGGCCGGTTGATCCGGTGCGCGACGAGGTGGTCGGGCCTGCAGGACCTACGACGGCGACACGCATGGATAAGTTTACTGAAACCATGCTGGCGCAGACCGGATTGATCGGCATGGTGGGCAAGGCCGAGCGCGGTCAGCTTGCCATTGAGGCCATCAAGAAACATGGTGCGGTGTATTTGATTGCGATAGGTGGTGCGGCGTATCTGGTGTCCAAAGCCATACGGCGTGCAAGAGTGGTTGCCTTTGCCGATTTGGGCATGGAGGCGATCTACGAATTTGAAGTTGAGGATATGCCGGTGACGGTCGCCGTTGATGCCCGGGGACGTTCGGTGCATGACATCGGTCCGGCCGAATGGAAGCAGCGTATTGGCATGATTCCGTTACATGCTATTGATTGAGTAGATTTATCCACGAAATACACGAAAAGTGCTGAGTGTGAGTTTAGTTGTTAGCGCGTGATTTTGTTGTGCATTTCGTGGCGCAGTTTAAAAGATTTAAAAAGTGTTGCATTGGCAACCTTTGTAACGAATTGGCGGGTCTCCCCGCATTGCAGGGTAGTGAATCTGGTCAGGTCCGGAAGGAAGCAGCCACAGCTAATTACTGCAAGTGCCGGGGGTAAGGCTCGCCTCCTTTTGTAAGGCTACTGGAGGTGTGATGAGGAAGGTT
>JAURZN010000171.1 GCA_030653355.1 Gallionella sp.
GAGGGTGTCCTGGATTTTGTGTAAACGGGTTTTCTTAACGCTGCGGCATTCTGTCCTCAAACTGGATATTAAACCGGTTTAGCGCAGCCTTCCAATCTCGTATCGGCATCGTCCATTTTTTGCTGATGTTGTTCAGCGCCAGGTAGAACAATTTCAGCAATGCTTCATCGCTGGGGAATGAGCCCCGGTTCTTGGTTATCTTGCGCAGGCTCATGTTAACGGACTCGATCGCATTGGTGGTGTAAATCACCTTCCTGATTTCTGGCGGATAATCGAAGAACGGGATAATGCGTTGCCAGTTGCTGCGCCACGATTTGACGATTGACGGGTAATCAGCACCCCATTCCTCTTCGAATTCATCCAGTCGCTGCTCAGCCTCTTCTGGCGTAGACGCAGTGTAAATTGCTTTTAACCCGGCGGCGATTTCTGCCCGCAGCTTCCACGACACATAGTTCAGGCTGTAGCGCACCATGTGCACGATACACAACTGCACGGCGGTCTTGGGGTAGACGGTTTCGATCGCTTCAGGAAAGCCCTTTAACCCGTCCACGCAAGCGATGAAGATATCCTGTACGCCACGGTTCTTGAGTTCGGTAACGACCTGCAGCCAGAACTTGGCGCCTTCGGTCTGAGCGATCCAGATACCCAGCAGCTCTTTCTCACCCGCCAGATTGATACCCAGCGCCAGATAGACAGCCTTAGTGCGAACAGCGCCTGAATCGCGCACTTTTAAATGAATACAATCCATATAAACAATCGGATACAGCGTATCTAATGGCCTAGACTGCCAGGCTTTTACCTCCTCGATTACCGCATCGGTCACCGAGGAAATCAAACTGGGCGATACCTCTGTACCGTACATTTCTTCGAGATGGCTCTGGATTTCGCGCACCGTCATGCCACGTGCATAGAGCGACAGAATTTTATCGTCAAAGCCATTCCAGCGGGTTTGATGTTTCGGGATCAGTTGCGGCTCAAAGCTGCCGTGACGGTCACGGGGAATCTCCACAGGCAGCTCGCCAAACTCGCCCTTCAGCGTCTTACTACTGGTGCCATTACGGGTATTTTTGGCGGCGTTGGTGACAGACTCATTTTTACCATGCCCCAGATGCTCCGCCATCTCGGCTTGCAGGGCGCGTTCCACCAGCGCCTTGGTTAATTGCTTGAGCAACCCATGTTCGCCGATCAGGTCTTCAGGTTTTTTATACCCGGCAAGCAGGCTGTCGATCAGGTCTTTCGGTAGTGCTTTTGTTACGGTCATTGCGACTCCTTTCAAAGTGGCGGCAGTTTCCTGCCAAATGACCGTTTACACAAAATTTCTTACACCCTC
>JAURZN010000173.1 GCA_030653355.1 Gallionella sp.
CGTCGTTGCGTTCAACAGCGGCAACCCAGCACACGATGGATTCAACCGTATCACAAGGACGCCATGTTTCCATGTTAGGAATATGACGCAGCGTTGCAGTCTGCTCAACCGGCTGGTGAGTCGGGCCGTCTTCGCCCAGACCGATGGAGTCATGGGTGTAAACAAAAATCACACGCTGCTTCATCAGTGCGGCCATACGCAATGCATTACGCGCATATTCAGAGAACATCAGGAAAGTGCCGCCGAATGGCAGCAAGCCGCCATGCAACGCCATGCCGTTCATGATGTGCGACATGCCGAATTCGCGCACGCCGTAGCTGATGTAGTTGCCGGTGGTCTTGCCATGTACATGCTTGCAGCCTGTCCAGTTGGTCAGGTTTGAGCCGGTCAGGTCGGCAGAACCGCCCAGAAATTCAGGCAACGCAGGTGCCAGCGCATTGATTGCGTTTTGCGACGCCTTGCGCGTGGCAATAGTTTCACCCTTGGCATCGGTCGCAGCGATTGCAGCAGCGGCATGCTCCGCCCAGCCAGCCGGCAGTTCACTCTTGGTACGGCGCTCAAAGTCAGCCGCTTCAGCAGGATAAGCTGCGCGATATTCGGCGAAATTATTGTCCCACAACTTTTCAAGGCCTTCGCCGCGCGTACGCGCATCCCATGCTTCATACACATGCGTAGGAATTTCAAACGGAGGGTAATTCCAGCCGAGGTGCGCACGGGTTGCGGCCACTTCAGCCTCGCCCAGTGCCGCGCCATGCACATCGTGCGTGCCTTCCTTGTTGGGAGAACCCGCGCCGATAACAGTCTTGCAGCTAATCAGGGTAGGCTTGTCGGTAATAGCGTGACCCGCACGAATCGCGGCGTCGATGGCTGCGGAATCATGGCCTTCAACGTTTGCAACAACGTGCCAGCCATATGCCTCAAAACGCTTTGCCGTATCATCGGTGAACCAGCCGTTGGTGTGGCCGTCAATCGAGATTTCGTTGTCATCCCAGAAGGCCATCAGCTTGCCCAGACCCCAGGTACCGGCCAATGCACAGGCTTCATGCGAAATGCCTTCCATCATGCAGCCGTCGCCCATGAACACATAGGTGTTGTGGTTGACGATCTCATGCCCCGGCTTGTTGAATTCCGCCGCCAGCAGCTTTTCTGCCATCGCCATACCTACGGCGTTGGTGATGCCCTGACCGAGCGGACCACCGGTTGTTTCCACACCGGCAGTGTAACCATATTCAGGATGACCCGGCGTCTTGGAATGCATTTGACGGAAACGCTTCAACTCATCGATCGGCAAGTCGTAGCCGGATAAATGCAGCAATGCGTAGACCAGCATAGAGCCGTGGCCATTGGACATCATGAAACGGTCACGACCGGGCCACTTAGGATTAGCCGGATTGTGACGCAGATGGCGATTCCAAAGTACATCAGCAATCTCCGCCATGCCCATAGGTGCGCCCGGATGACCGGAGTTTGCTTTTTGTACAGCATCTACGGCCAGCATGCGGATTGCACTGGTTATGTCATTGTACTTTGGTGGTGTAATACTACGATTTGCTGTCATTTACTGACTCCTCCGAAACATCCCTAGGGGATGG
>JAURZN010000162.1 GCA_030653355.1 Gallionella sp.
TCCACGCCCAGCTTTTCCATCGTTCCGGTAAAGCCGAACCCGTCTATCAACACACCGATGGAACCGATCAGGCTGGCCTTATCGACAAAAATCTTGTCTGCCGCCGCCGCTACGTAATAGCCGCCGGACGCGCAAATATCCTCGACCACCACATACAACGGAATCGCCGGGTACTTGGCCCGCAGACGGTGAATCTCATCGTTGATCTGCCCGGCCTGCACCGGGCTGCCGCCGGGACTGTTGATACGCAGAATCACTCCTTGCGTCCCTTTGTCCTGAAACGCTTCCTGCAAACTAGGAATCAGATTGTCGGCACTTGCCACGCTATCCGCCGCAATTACGCCCTGCATATCCACCAGCGCGGTGTGCTTGCCGGCACTCAATGCCGCTTCGCTCTTGTCAAACCAGCCCATAAAAATAAACAGCATGAGGAACAGGTAGCCGAAAGTCAGCACCTTGAAAAAAATACTCCAGTGTCGCGCGCGACGCTGCTCCTGTATCGCTGACATCGCCAACTTCTCCAGCACACCGCGTTCCCAGTTCTGTTCAGACATATTGCTTCCTTAATTAATTAAACGGTTAAGCGTTGGCCTTGAACCAGGCACGCAATTGCACGAAATCATCCAGCAGCGCGAGCGGTTGCAATGCCTGCAACTGCGCCGCCGGATGCGCGCCAAACGAAACCGCCAGCGCATCCACCCCGGCGTTCTGCGCCAGCAGCACATCGTGCGTGGTGTCACCCACCATCAGCGTGCGCTCTGCACTGACCGCCAACTCTTCCATCAGTTCAAACAGCATGGCCGGATTCGGTTTGGAAAATGTCTGGTCTGCCGTGCGCGTGGCATGAAAATAATGCTTCATGCCACTGGATTCCAGCGCCCTCTCCAGTCCCGCACGGCTCTTGCCGGTGGCCACACCCAGCGCGTAACCCGCCTCGTGCAGTTCCGCGATGGTGTCGCGCGCGCCCTCGAACAAGGGTATCGCCTGATCCTGCGCCAGAAAATAATGGCGGTAACGCTCCACCAGCGGTGCATACATCGTTTCCGGCGCATCCGGCACGGCATGGCGCAGCGCCTGCTCCAGCCCCAGACCGATCACATGACGCGCAGTCTCATCGTCGGGAATATTCAAACCCAGATCACGGCAGGCGGATTGAATCGACCCTGCGATAATCGCCGTAGAATCCATCACCGTGCCATCCCAATCGAACACAATCAAATCGTAGCGCTTGCTCATCACCCTTGAAACCACAAAAAAATAGTCGCCGATATTACCACCTTCGCGCTTCCACCCCAACCTGTGCCACAATGCGCGCCATGAGAACGATAAAAAAGACAAATCCGGGTAACGTTTCCGCTAAGGACGATGCAGCAAAGCCGCGTCGTGCCGGAGTTAAAACGCCCCCCAAGGCAGACAGAACCACGACAAAAACCGTTGCTGAAAAACCGCGACGCGCTGCGGACAAAACAACAGCCAAGCCACAGCCTCGCGGCGGTTCCGCGAAAACGCCCGCACGGGGAGAGGCGCTCAAACCGCGCCATGCCGCGCCCAAAGCACAGTCCAAACATAATTCACGCGGCGCGGCTGTGGAGACACAGGCGGTTAAACCACGGCGTGTCGGCACCAAGCTGACCCGGCTCCTGAGTTTAAATGTCGCACCCGCCAAGCCCGCCGCCAGCGCGCAGGCGAGCAGGGAAAAATCGCGTCATGCCGGGACTGAAACGCCTACGCTCACGCAATGGCTGCTGTATTGCCGCTCCGGCTTCGAGCAGGACTGCGCACAGGAAACGCTGCGTCAGGCACGCCAGCACAAGCCTGTCATCGCCGAACAACCCGATATAATTAACAACAGCGGTTACGCCGTCGTCGCGCTCAACGAGCAGGCGCTGTCGTTCCGTGAACTGATTTTCGCGCGCCAGCTGATTCGCCTGCACCACAGCATAGCTGCCCTGCCTGATCGCGACCGTCTGACACCCATACTCAACGCGATCACCGCGCTGCCCGGAAACTTTGGCGCATTATGGCTGGAAGTACCGGACACCAACGACGGCAAGACACTCTCCGCCTTCGTCCGGCGTTTCCAACCCCTGCTGGAAACGGCACTGCGCGAGCAAGGGCGATTGCTCGATGACATCAAGTCAGCGCGTTTGCATATTTTCTTTCCCGACAAAGCCTCCGTACTGATCGGCAGCAGCGATCCTTACAACAGCTCGCCAGCCCTGATGGGAATAACGCGCCAGTCCATCCCTGCCGAAGCGCCGAGCCGCTCCACGCTGAAACTGGCCGAAGCAATCGAGACCTTCATGGATAAAAGCGAACAGACGCGTTTGCTGCGACCCGGCATGACCGCGGTCGATCTGGGCGCCGCTCCCGGCGGCTGGACGTGGCAGATGGTCAGTCGCGGCATCCGCGTCACGGCGGTGGACAACGGCCCGATGAAGGGTGTGCTGGCGAAACACCCGCTGGTCGAACATCTCAGGCAGGATGGTTTCAAATATGCGCCGCGCAAGGCGGTGGACTGGCTGATCTGCGACATGGTCGAAAAACCCGCCAAAGTCGCCGAATTGATAGGCGCATGGTTCGTGACAGGCTGGTGCAAACATGCGATCTTCAATCTGAAGCTGCCGATGAAACAACGCGTCGCGGCGCTGGATGCCGCGCTGGGCGGCATACGCACCCGTCTGGACGAGGAAGGCATCAGTTACAAACTACAGGCGAAACAGCTCTACCACGACCGCGAAGAAATCACCGTATTCCTGAGCAAAACCAAGAACCGCTAAACTCGCATGACGACGCCAAACCCGCTACGGCAGGCCTGCCTGTGACATCTGCGCCGCGCAGTATGAGGCGGCGTAGCAATGCTCAGATGTTCCGGTTCTTCTTGATCATATCGTAGGCCAGCTGAATTTCCTTGGCCTGTTCGGTCGCCATGGCGATCATATCTTCCGGCATGCCTTGCCCGATCAGTTTGTCAGGGTGATATTGGCTGATCAGCTTGCGATAGGCGCGCTTAATCTCGGCATCCGTGCTGTCTTTACTGACACCCAGCGCCTTATAGGCATCGTCCAGCGCATCAGCGGCACTGGCCTGCCCGCCGGCAAAATGAGATTGATTCAGCACCATGTCCATCAACTGCCGGAACGCAGCCTGATCATAGCCGAGGCGAGCAGCGATGTCGGTGAGCAAGGCTTCTTCCGCCGGATGAAAATGCCCGTCCGCCAGCGCCATTACGATCAGATAAACCAGCAACATTTGCTTCAGATTTTTAGTGTGCCCGCAAACAGTCTGGAAGCGCTGATAGGTCGGCGCGATGTCAAAATCCGGCGCGGCACCCTGTTTGAACGAAGCGATAGCCTGTGTTCGATGCTGCGCCGTCATACCCAGCTTTTGCATGAACTGCTCGACATGAGCGATCTCGTCCTGAGAAACATGCCCGTCAGCCTTGGCCAGCTTGCCCATCGAAACAAACACCGTCTCAAGAAAAACGGCCTGACGCAACGCGTTCTGCAAGGGGTTAATCGCACCTGAGCCGTACGCCCTGATGCGATCGATAAACGCCCCGGCAAACAGCCCGAGCAGTGCCCCAAAAAATCCCAGAAAATAATAACCCGCAATAAAACCGATGAGCTTGAACAAGACAACTCCAGAAATAAAATTAAGCAAAAACCTGCACAACAAGGGGGCGCATTATAACGCGCCACTGCCATTATCGAACAATTCAGCAGGTGAAATCCGCATCCATATACCTGAATACATAGGCATTCCGGTCTATTGTGCAAAACAAATCGATTACCCAGAATGCCGCAAAAGCAGACTTCCCACCCCCCGACCTGCTGGTTAACTCAATGTTTATGGTTGTTAAATCACCTTAATGGAGGAAAACAAAATGGCCAATGTGAACATCAAAACGATATTGTTGATGCGTGGCAACGTCGGCGCTGATGTCGCCGGGTTGAAAGCAGCCTTGCGCAAAGCGCTGGGTGCAGGGGCAGCGGCTTATGCTGGCTTAGCCGCTGGCGATGATTTCAATGCCGACACGCAGACGGCGCTGCGGGCCTGGCAATCCAGCGTAGGTCTGGTGGCCGACGGCATTGCCGGGCCGCGCACCTTGTCCGCACTGGGCGTTATAACTGCCGGCAAACTGGATGTCAGCGTCGATAGCGCCCTGGTGTGCAAGTTATTTCCCTACACCAAGACATCCAACATTTCCAGGAATCTGCCTTATGTGACGGCGGCACTGGCCGCCTTCGGGCTGACCGATGCGAACATGATCAGCACCGCACTAGGCACGATACGCGCCGAGACCGAGGGCTTCGTTCCCATCGCCGAACTGCCTTCCCATTTTAATACCCTGCCCGGACAGGCCGCTTTCAGCGCCTACGAATACAAGTTGGGCAACAAAAATCCGGGCGACGGCCCGCGTTACCGCGGGCGGGGCTTTGTACAATTAACCGGGCGCGATAACTACGATAAATTCGGCAAGCTGCTGGATATTGCGCTGGCAGACAACCCGGATTGCGCCTGTGCGCCTGAAGTGGCCGCCTGCCTGCTGGCCGCCTATCTGGATGCACACCGAGACAGACTGATTAAGGCTCTGGCCAAAGATGATCTGAAGGCCGCGCGCAAAGTCGTCAATGGCGGCAGCCACGGGCTTGAGCGTTTTTCTGAAACATTCCGCATGGCACAGCAAATCTGGGCCGCGCAACCGCTGGTCGCTGCGCGTGTCATGGCAGTCGCTCCGGTTACGGCACGGCGCGCAACGCTCAATGTAACGCGTGACCCCTCCGATCTGCGCGACCGGCAATACATGCCACCACCGCATTCTCTGCCTCAGGCATTTCCGGCGGATGACGACATCCGGCATTTTATGGGCAGCTATACCCGGGCCGGGCTTATTCTGGATCAGGGTCAGGAAGGTGCATGCACCGGCTTTGGACTGGCTTGCGTGATTAACTACCTGCGCTGGCGTTCTGCCGGCATGCCCGAACAACTCGAATCGGTCAGCCCGCGTATGCTGTACAAATTCGCCCGGCGTTTTGATGAATACGAAGGCGAAAACTATGATGGCTCAAGTTGCCGGGGGGCGCTCAAGGGCTGGTATCACAATGGTGTCTGCCTTGAATCCATATGGCCTTACGCCGGAGGAGACGACACCCTGCCGGCCTCCGGGTGGGACAGCGATGCGGCCGAACGGACGCTGGGCGTGTATTACCGCATAGACCCTCAGGCCATCACCGATGTGCAGGCGGCCATATTGGAAGTCGGTGCGATATACGCTTCATCCTATACTCATCAGGGCTGGGATATTGTCAAGACCAGCGACCAGTCGCCTGATTCACACGCCGCCCTGCCGGTCATCGCCTATGACGGCTATCCTTCACGCAGCGGCGGGCACGCCTACGCACTGGTGGGATTCAACCGCAGCGGCTTCGTGATCCAGAATTCCTGGGGCGAACAGTGGGGCGTCGGCGGATTTGCCGTGATCAGCTATGCAGACTGGATAAGCCATGCCATGGATGTCTGGGTCGCCGCTATGGGTGTACCGGGAGTCGTCTCGGGCCGCATTGGCGGCGCAGAAGTGGCAGGTGCTGCCGCCGCTGCCGCCCGTGATAACTGGTGGGACGAAGCAACAGCCTATCAGCACAGCATCGTGCTGGGCAACAATGGCTGCGTCAATCGCTACGACAAACTGGATGGTGTGACGCGCACCCTGCAGAATCAGGCCTGCGTACTTCCGGATGCCTGGTTCCGACAGAACGCACACGAGAAAAAGCGTTTGGTGATCTACGCGCACGGCGGCCTCAACAGTGAAAAATCTGCCATACAACGGGCTCAGGCGATGGGGCGGTATTTCCTCGGAAACGGCTGTTATCCCCTGTTCCTGATATGGAAGAGCGGGCTGCTCGAATCGCTGGGCAATATTCTGGCGGATAAATCCGCTTCCGGCGCGGCAGGCAAAGCGGGGGGAGTGCGCGACTGGCTGAACGACAAGATTAGCGACCCCGTCGTCGAAAAAACCATAGGACGACCACTCGCACGCCCGCTATGGAGCGAAATGAAGGAAAACGCCGAACTCGCGGCGGAAAGCGGACGAGGCGGCGACCTGCTGACAGAAGCGCTGCGTTCGCTGTCAGGCAGCTGGGGAGATGCCTTCGAAATACACCTCATGGGCCATTCCGCCGGTTCCATCGTACTGGGCAGATTACTCGGTAATCTGGCGCAAAAAAACCTGATAGGCAATGTCAAATCCGTCCATCTGTATGCCCCGGCCTGCACCGTCGCCTTTGCCAACCGGCACTATGCGCCGCAAACCGAAATCATGAAAAAACTGCATCTGGACATACTGGCGGATCAGCGCGAACTGGATGACAACGTGGCGTATATCTACCAGAAATCCCTGCTCTACTTCGTTTCCAACGCGCTGGAAGCCGATTTACGCATGCCTGTCCTCGGCCTGGAAAATGTTTACAACCCGCATTATTCCGGCTGGAATGGTTCGTCCAGCACCGCTGAAGCCCTTAGCAACTGGCGCAATGCCGTGGAAATCAGCAAACTGAAGCATCGCCTTACCATCCACCACGAGGATAAAATTCTCACACGGCGTGGTAACGGCAGTGATAAATCAGACAAGATCGTCAGCGCATCGCATGGCGGTTTCGACAACAATGTGGAGATAATCGGAAAAACGCTGGAACGCATCACCGGCGCGCCGCTCGCGTTACCGGTCGACGATCTGGTCGGCTTTTAAACACGACTGCATTCGCATGTGCCGCCATCGTACGGTTTTTACGGTGGCGACCCACTCTGACTTTATGCCTTGAGTGTCAGCAAGAAGATACTTTCATGCAGACGGCTCAGGCCACGCGCAGCAAAGCGCGGGTTGGCCGCCAGCACATCGCACCGCGCCAGCAGACGAATTTCCGCATATTCTCCGTAGAGCGCCTCGACTTCTCCGCCGGGCAGTGCAAACGGCGGGCCGGCCATTTCTGCCTGGGGATAATCAAAGGTAACAAGCAATATCTGTGTTGCAGGCGGCAAGACACTGACCAAATGGCGCACATAGCGTGCGCGCATTTCCGGTGGCAAGGCGACCATGGATGCGCGGTCATATACCGAGTGCACTTTTTTCAAGTCATCCTGGATCAGATCGAAAAAATCACCGCACAATATGCGCATGCGATCCGCTTCGCAATAATCGAATTTATCGCAACTGCCATGATCCGGCTTATATCCGCTTTCCTCAAAGAACGCCCGCACCGCGATCGGGCTGAGCTCCACGCCCAACACAGCGCACCCCTGAGATCTGAGCCATAGCATATCAAGGCTTTTGCCGCACAGCGGCACAAATATCTCACCTCCCTGAAGCTGATGCAGTTCCTGCCAGAATTGGCGCAAATAGGGATTAATCTCTTGCTGGTGAAACCCGGTTTCTTCCCGCTCCCAGCGTTCCAGCCAAAAATCTTTTTCCATCGTTATATTCCGCCCGGTATTGTTCAAAAGGGAAAGCAAGTGCAGCACTGCAAATGGCGCATACCCGGTCTCTCTCATCACCCAAGGGATTGAAGAACGGCCTCAAAGCCAGTGAAATTTGCTGTGCCGGGCGCGATGAAACCCGGCGCTGCACGATAAAACCGCGCAACGTCCCTGAACTCAAACGTCCTTACCCCACCCACTTCCTTGCGTTCTGGAACATGCGCAGCCAGGCGCCGTTCTCCTGCCACTCACGCGGATGCCATGAGTGCTGCACGGCGCGGAATACGCGTTCGGGGTGCGGCATCATGATGGAAAAACGCCCGTCTGGCGTGGTCAGGCCGGTGATGCCTTGCGGCGAGCCGTTCGGGTTGAGCGGGTAGGTTTCCGTGGGCGCGCCGCGATTGTCCACGTAACGCAGCGTGACCAGTTCCTGCGCGGCCTTCAGGCGTTTGGCTGTGCCAAAATCGGCATAGCCTTCGCCGTGTGCGACAACGATAGGCATGCGACTGCCGGCCATGCCTTCGAAGAACACCGAGGCTGAACGCTGCACTTCCACCATTACGAAACGCGCCTCGAATTGCTCGGACTGGTTACGCGAGAAGTGCGCCCAGTTTTCGGCTCCGGGGATGATTTCGTGCAGGTTGCTCATCATCTGGCAGCCATTGCACACGCCCAGCGCCAGTGTGTCATCGCGTTTGAAAAAGGCTTCGAATTCGTCGCGCGCGCGACTGTTGAGCAGTATGGATTTTGCCCAGCCTTCGCCCGCGCCCAGCACGTCGCCATAGGAGAAACCGCCGCACGCCGCCACGCCCTTGAAGTCGCTCAAACTGACGCGGCCGCTGATGACATCGCTCATATGCACGTCCACCGCCGTGAATCCGGCGCGGTCGAACGCCGCCGCCATTTCCACCTGGCCGTTCACGCCCTGCTCGCGCAGGATGGCCATTTTGGGACGGCTGCGCAATATCGCCGGCGCCGCGTTCAGATCATAGCTCAGCTTGACATGCAGGCCGGGGTCGGCCACATCCAGCAGACGGTCGAACTCGGATTGCGCGCAGTCCGGATTGTCGCGCAGCTTCTGCATCTGGCAGGTGGTTTCGGACCAGATGCGATGCAGATTCATGCCGCTCTCACTGAACAGCGTGTCGCCGCCGCGCGAGATGTTGATCAGGCCGCTCTGATTCGGTGTGGCGATCTTCTGCACGCTCTTCAGGCCGACGTCATTCGCCCGTTGCAGCACATACGCCACGTCGCTGTTCTTCACCTGAACCAGCGCACCCAGTTCTTCGTTGAACAATGCGCGCAAGGTATCGCCGTGCATCTCGTCCAGCCTGATATCCAGGCCGATGTGCGACGCGAAGGACATCTCGAGGAGCGACACCAGCGCGCCGCCATCGGAACGGTCGTGATAGGCGAGCAGGATATTGTCCGAATTGAGCGACTGTATCAGTTCAAAGAAGGATTTGAGTGTCGCTGCGAAATCCACATCCGGCGCGACATCGCCCACCTGTTTGTACACCTGAGCCAGCGCCGAGCCACCCATGCGGTTCTTGCCCTGCCCCAGATCGATCAGCAACAGCGTGGTGTCGAGGTCGGAGGACAGTTGCGGTGTGAGCGTCTTGCGCGCATCCATACCGGGTGCGAACGCGGTCACGATCAGCGACAGCGGAGACGTGACCTCCTTGCTTTCATCGCCGTCCTGCCAGGCAGACTTCATCGACATGGAATCCTTGCCGACCGGAATGCCGATACCTAAGTCAGGGCACAGCTCCATGCCCACCGCGCGGACGGTATCGAACAGTGCGGCATCTTCGCCATGATGTCCGGCTGCGGCCATCCAGTTTGCCGACAGTTTGATGTCGCCTATCTTGGCGATGCGTGCCGCCGCGATGTTGGTGATCGCCTCGCCCACGGCCATACGCCCGGACGCGGCAGCGTTGACCAGTGCCAGCGGCGTGCGTTCGCCCAGCGCATAGGCTTCGGCGAGATGGGTATTGAAACCCATCAGGGTGACGGCCACGTCTGCCACCGGCACTTGCCAGGGGCCGACCATCTGATCGCGTGCGGTCATGCCGCCTACGGTACGATCGCCAATGCTGATCAAAAAAGTCTTGTCGGCCACGGCGGGCAGACGCAATACGCGGGTGATGGACTCGCGCAGGTCGAGTGCCCCAGAATCGAAGGCCGCCAGTCTGGGTATTTCGCGCACCACCGTGCGCGTCATTTTAGGCGGTTTGCCAAGCAACACCGACAGCGGCATATTGACCGGATCGTTATCGAACTCGGTGTCATGCACGATAATCTGATCTGCCTCAATGGCGACGCCAACCACCGCAAACGGACAGCGTTCGCGCTTGCAGAAGGCGCGGAATTCGTCCAGACGCTCGGGCGCGATGGCCAGCACATAGCGTTCCTGTGATTCGTTGCACCAAATCTGCCTGGGTGACATACCCGTCTCGTCCAGCGGTATCTTGCGCAACTCAAAGGCAGCACCTCGCCCGCCGCCATGCACCAGTTCCGGCAAGGCATTGGACATGCCGCCCGCACCGACATCGTGTATCGACAGGATGGGATTGTCTGCGCCCAGCTGCCAGCAACGGTCGATCACTTCCTGCGCGCGACGTTGCATCTCGGGGTTGCCGCGCTGCACCGAATCGAAGTCCAGATTCTCGGCATTGCTGCCGGTATCCATGCTCGATGCCGCACCGCCGCCCAGACCGATCAGCATACCCGGCCCGCCCAGATGCACCACCAGGGCGCCGACCGGCAGATCGTGCTTGTGCGTATGTATCGCCGCGATGCTGCCCACCCCGCCCGCCAGCATGATGGGCTTGTGATAGCCGCGCATCTCGCCACCGACGTTCTCTTCAAAGGTGCGGAAATAACCGGTCAGATTCGGACGACCGAATTCGTTGTTGAATGCCGCACCGCCCAGCGGGCCGTCCAGCATGATCTGCAAGGCGGTGACGATGCGGGACGGTTTGCCGTATGAGTCAGAAACCCTCTCCCCTGCCCCCTCTCCCGCCTGCGGGCGAGGTGAATAACTTTCCCAGGGCTGCTCAAAACCGGGGATATTCAGATTGGATACCGAGAAGCCGGTCAGACCGGCCTTGGGGCGTGAGCCGATGCCGGTCGCGCCCTCGTCGCGTATCTCTCCGCCCGACCCTGTCGCCGCACCGGCAAACGGGGCAATTGCGGTCGGATGGTTGTGCGTCTCCACCTTCATCAGAGTATGCGTCAATTCTTCGCTGACTTTATAGCTGCCGTCGGCACGCGGATAGAAACGATCGATACGCGCTCCGGTTATCACCGACGAATTGTCGGAATAGGCGACCACCGTACCCTCGGGACTGACCTTGTGGGTATTGCGTATCATGCCGAACAGCGACATATCCTGCACGACACCGTCTATCACCCAGTCGG
>JAURZN010000187.1 GCA_030653355.1 Gallionella sp.
CGCTCCAGACCGCGCACCCCCGCCTCGCGCACGTAATATCGCACGATATCGCGCAGTGCGGACTCAGCAATCGAGATTTCCTCGGGTTTGAGACCATTATTCTTGATGGCCTTGGGTACCAGGTAGCGGGTAGCAATGTTGATTTTCTCGTCTTCCATATAACTGGAAACGTGAATGATCTCCATACGATCCAGCAAGGCATCCGGAATATTCAAGGTATTGGCGGTCGCGACAAACATAACATCGGACAGATCGTATTCCACCTCGACGTAGTGATCCACAAAAGTGCTGTTTTGCTCCGGATCAAGCACCTCCAGCAAAGCAGCCGATGGATCGCCGCGCATGTCCATGCCCATCTTGTCCACTTCGTCCAGCAGGAACAACGGGTTTTTAACCGCGACCTTGCTCATGTTCTGCAATATTTTGCCGGGCATGGAGCCGATGTAGGTGCGACGATGGCCGCGTATTTCCGATTCATCACGCACGCCACCCAGCGACATGCGCACAAACTTGCGATTAGTGGCACGCGCAATGGACTGACCAAGCGAGGTCTTGCCCACACCCGGCGGACCAACCAGACATAAGATCGGCGCCTTCAGTTTATCTACACGCTGCTGCACAGCCAGATATTCAAGGATGCGCTCCTTGACCTTATCCAGACCGTAATGATCTTCTTCCAGCACCACTTCAGCCTGCTTGAGATCGGCACTAATTTTGGTTTTTTTCTTCCACGGCAGACCGATCAGCACATCGATATAGTTGCGCACCACGGTTGCCTCAGCCGACATGGGCGACATCAAGCGCAGCTTTTTCAGTTCCGCCTCGGCCTTGGCACGCGCTTCCTTGGGCATGTAGGCCGCTTTGATTTTTTTGTCTAGGCCGTCGAAATCTGCGCCATCCTCGTCTTCGCCCAGTTCTTTCTGAATCGCCTTAACCTGCTCATTCAGATAGTACTCGCGCTGACTTTTTTCCATCTGGCGCTTCACGCGCCCGCGAATGCGTTTTTCGACCTGCAAGATATCAATCTCGCCTTCGAGCAATCCCAGCAGATGCTCCAGACGTTTTTGAACAGCATAAATCTCCAGCACTTCCTGTTTTTGCTCCAGCTTGAGGGGCAAGTGCGCAGCCACAATATCAGCCAGGCGACCGGCATCATCGATGCCAGTCAGGGAAGACAGTATCTCAGGAGGGATTTTCTTGTTGAGTTTGACGTATTGTTCAAATTGCGCGATCAGTGCGCGGCGCATCGCCTCGGTTTCGCTCCCTGCGCCATCCTCGGCCGGTATGACTTCCACCTCGGCAACAAAATGGCTATCCACATCATCAACCCGCAGCACATTGACCCGCTGCGTGCCCTCCACCAGCACCTTCACCGTACCATCCGGCAGCTTAAGCATTTGCAGCACGTTCGCCATGCTGCCGATAGTGAATAAATCATCCGTACCGGGATCATCCTTGGATGCCGTTTTCTGCGCGACCAGCACGATGGCCTTCCCCTCCTCCATCGCCAACTCCAGAGCTTTAATCGACTTGGCGCGACCGACAAACAGCGGGATGACCATATGCGGAAAAACCACCACATCGCGCAAAGGCAACAGCGGGTGGAATTCAATAAAATCTTGGGTATCTTGTGCGGACATGGCAATAACCTATTCGTTGTCAGGAGGGCTACATGGGGGTAGTCTGAGCAAATTCAAGCCTTATCGGGACAAGATGAATGAAAAATCCGGAAACCGCTTACAACCGGCTCCCGAATTTTCAAGCGACAACTAGCCTGATGGATTAAGCGGCCTTGTGCGTATCCGCGTACACAATAATAGGTTTGAATTCGCCCGTAGAACCGGGTTCGTCCAACACCACTTTGCTGACATTATCCATTGAAGGCAGATCGAACATCACGTCCAGCAACGCCTGCTCCAGAATCGAGCGCAAACCGCGCGCACCGGTCTTGCGCGACAGGGCTTTTTTGGCAATACCCAGCAATGCGCCTTCGCGAAACTCCAGCTCCACCCCTTCCATCGCAAACAGCTTGTGATACTGTTTGGTCAGCGCATTCTTGGGTTCGGTCAGGATCTGCTTCATCGCCGCTTCATCCAGCTCTTCCAGCGTGGCCACAACCGGCAAGCGCCCGACAAATTCGGGGATCAAACCAAACTTGACCAAGTCTTCAGGCTCCACATCGCGCAACGTTTCACCCGTCTTGCGTTCATCCACCGAACGGACCGTCGCGCCGAAACCGATACCGGCCTTGGCAGAACGATTGCGTATGACTTTTTCCAGACCGTCGAACGCCCCGCCGCAAATAAACAGTATATTGGTGGTGTCCACCTGCAGGAATTCCGTATTCGGATGCTTGCGTCCACCTTGCGGCGGAATCGAAGCCTTGGTGCCCTCAATCAACTTGAGCAAGGCCTGCTGCACACCTTCACCGGACACATCACGGGTAATCGAGGGATTGTCCGATTTACGTGAAATCTTATCGATTTCATCCACATACACTATGCCGCGCTGCGCCTTCTCAACGTTGTAGTCACAAGCCTGCAACAGCTTTTGTATGATGTTTTCAACGTCTTCGCCCACGTAGCCCGCTTCAGTCAGCGTGGTCGCATCCGCCATCACAAAGGGCACATCCAGCATGCGCGCCAGTGTTTGCGCCAGCAGCGTTTTACCGGAACCGGTTGGCCCCACCAGCAAAATATTGCTCTTGGACAGCTCTACACCATCATTGACATTGCATTTGAGGCGTTTGTAGTGGTTGTACACCGCGACGGAAAGAATGCGTTTCGCGCGCTCCTGGCCGATGACATATTCATCCAGTGTCGCGCAAATTTCCTTGGGTACAGGCAGGTCGGTCTTTTCACCTTTGGCTGTCTCACCCTGCAACTCTTCACGCATGATGTCATTACACAGGGTAATGCACTCATCACACACGAATACCGATGGCCCCGCAATCAGTTTACGAACTTCATGCTGACTCTTGCCGCAGAATGAACAATAAAGTAATTTTTCACCTGATTTTTTATCGCTGGTCATATCGACTCACCTTTCATCAAGCTGTCTTTAAACACGTTTATCAAGTACTTGGTCAATCAGGCCATATGTCACGGCATCCGCCGCACTCAGAAAATTGTCGCGATCTGTGTCGCGCTCAATTTCCTCGACAGTTTTTCCGGTATGCTGCGCCAGCATCTGATTAAGCTTCTGCTTCAAATAAAGAATTTCTCTTGCATGAATCTCAATATCCGAAGCCTGGCCGCGGAACCCGCCCAGCGGCTGATGGATCATCACACGCGAATTAGGCAGGCAGAATCGCTTGCCCTTCTCGCCAGCCGTCAGCAGGAACGCGCCCATACTGGCCGCTTGTCCGATACACAGCGTACTAACATCAGGCTTGATGAATTGCATGGTATCGTAGATTGCCATGCCTGCAGTCACCGAGCCGCCCGGCGAATTGATGTACAAATGGATGTCCTTATCGGGATTCTCAGACTCCAGAAATAACAATTGCGCAACAATCAGATTCGCGCTGTGATCGTTAACCTCACCCACCAAAAACACCACCCGTTCCTTAAGCAGACGCGAATAAATATCGTATGCCCGCTCACCGCGGCCGCTGGTTTCAACAACCATTGGGATCATGCCGATATTCTGCGTCTCGTGCCGTTGTCCGGACAGAGAATTTTCGTGATAAGGCATGCTAGTTCCCCATCAATTCTGCAAACTCCACCGGCTTATCAGTCACCTGAGCGCGGGAAAACACCCAATCCACGGTATTTTCTTCCAGCACCAGATTTTCTATTTCCTGATAGCGTGCGGGGTCGGCGTAGTACCAGCGCACCACCTCTTCAGGATGATCAAAACTCTGCGCGTAATCTTCAACCAGCGCACGAACTTTCTCCGGCTGCGCCTTCAAATCAAACTTTTCCACCAGCTCAGCCAGAATCAGCCCCAGCTTGACGCGTTTTTCAGCGCGCTCGCGGAACAATTCCAATGGCAGCTGCATATTCTTGGTTGTCATGCCGCGCTGTTCCATTTCCTGCGCGGTTTGCTGCATCAGACGCTGCGATTCCCATTGCACAAGCACCTTGGGCAAATCGAATTGAGCAACCTTCAGCAAGGCATCCATAGCAGCTTCCTTGTTGCGCCCCTTTAGGCGGCGCGTCACTTCACGCTCCAGATTGCTGCGAATTTCCTGTTCCAGTTTAACCACATCACCATCAGCGACGCCGACCGACTTGGCAAATTCCGCATCCACTTCAGGCAACACCGGTGCCTCAACACTGTTCAGTGTAATGGTAAAGGTTACTTGCTTACCCGCCACATCCTTGCCGTGATAATTTTCCGGGAAAGTCATGTCAAACGATTTGACCTCACCGATATTCATGCCTGCGATAGCCGCCTCAAATTCCGGCAACATGCGCCCCGAACCCAACGTAACCGGATACTCACTGGCTTCACCACCTTGAAATACCACCCCATCCAGCTTGCCTACAAAGTCAATCACAACCTTATCGTCATTCTGAGCCGCACGCGTAACCGCTTCGTATGTTGCGCGCTGCTTGCGCAACGTGGCAATGGTGTTATCCACATCAGTCTGGCTCAATTCATACGTCGAACGCTCTACTGATACACCGCCCACATCGCCCACCACCACCTCGGGATAAACCTCGAAAGTCGCGCTGTATTCGATCTCGTCAGCATCCAGATTATTAGTCAGAATTTCAAATGACGGATCACCCGCCACTCTCAGTGCATTGGCCTGCACAGCTTCGGCAAACGAACGCTGCACAATCTCGCTCAGCGACTCTTGACGAGCCTGCGCACCAAAGTGCTGATCCAGAATTTTTGTCGGGATTTTACCGGGACGGAATCCGGGTATTTTTGCGGTACGCCCGAAATGTTTCAAGCGTGCAGCAATTTGGCCACTAAGGGCTTGTTGGGGAATGGATGCGTTCAGGCGACGTTCTAACGCGCTCACAGTTTCTACGCTGGGCATGCTGTATTTCCTTGAATTGAATTTGAATGGGATGCTAATGCAAGAGAAAACTCGAATTCTCACGCTTGATGGCGTTGCAATTCAAACCATACCTCTCACACCCTGCAATCGTTGTCGTATAGCGGCTTCAGCCGGCTTCCAGATAACCCTCTGAAAATTTCCGGGGAATTCCACTATTTTAACCGCGACGAAGGATAACACATGAAACAAAATCTTAATAACCGAAAGCCAAAAAGTCTGACGGGAAAAGCAGCTAAAAGCATCTGTCAGCGCCGCGCATACGACACGGACTCTGCGCGGCAAACCGCGCAATTACGTCCTATTCAATCTGGGGTCGAACGCATCGCGCACCGCGTCGGCGAATAAGTTTGCCGCCAGCACCAGCACCAGCATGAAGCCGAAAGCGGCGGCCAGCGCCCACCACACCATCGGTTCACGCGCCATTTCCAGCCGCGCGCCGTTGATCATGGTGCCGAAACTGATCATCGAAGGATCCACGCCGACGCCGACATAGGACAACACCGCCTCGGCCAGCACCAGTGCAGAGAAATCCATCACCAATGCGATCAAGATAATGTGCATCACATTCGGCATGATGTGGCGCGACAGGATGCGCAGGGATGACACGCCGAACGATTGGGCAGCCTGAATATATTCCATTTCACGTAATTTGAGCGTCTCGCCGCGCAGCAAACGGCACAGCCCGGTCCAGCTGGTCATCCCCAGAATCAGACAGAGGAACACCAGCCTGAGGTCGGCGCGCGAAGCGGCGGTATCGAACCAGTCGGGATGCGTGTCTATAGTTACCTGCATCATCAGCACCGCCGCCGCGATCAGCAACACGCTGGGAATGGAACTCAGTACCGTATAGACGTACTGGATCACATCGTCCACCCAGCCTCTGAAATAACCCGCCGCCACCCCCAGAAACAGCGCAAGCGGCAAGGTCACCAGCGTGGTCACCGTGCCGATAATCAATCCGGTGCGTATGCTCTTGAGTGCCAGATACAACACATCCTGACCGACCTTATCAGTGCCCAACACGTGATAGACAGCGGCGAGGTTGGCGGTCATGCCGATCAGCGCGGCGATGACGAGCATGCTCCGGTAGGGTGGGCAGAATTGCCCACCGCCCGCCTCTCCCCGAGCGGGCAAACAACGCGCCCACGCTACGCAGAACACCCCTGCCAGCAGCAGCCCTACCAGCGCACCGATCGCCGCCCGCTTTGCCACATCGCCGTCGCGCTGCGCGGCGTCACTCAGATGCGCCCCGCCGTATTGCAACCGTGGATACTCGCGCACCACCCGCCCCTGTGCATCGGTAATGCTTTCCTTCGCATATAGCGTCACTGCCAGCGGCGCGGAATAGGTCTTCTCGGTGTGCAGGCGCAGCGGCTCGACCAGTTTATCGAATACGCTCAGCACTTCAGGCGAATACACCGTCTGGCCGCCATTTTTATCCTGCAACGCAACCCGGTAGTGCAGCGTGTCCAGCCCGCCCACCAGCAAAAAAAGCGACAGCACCAGCAAGGAGACCATCGCCACACCGCTTTGCGCCACGCGCCGCCAGGGCAACAGCAAATGCTCCTGACGGCGCACATACCAGGTTACCGCAGCGCACGCGGCCAGCAGCAGAAACACCAGCGCATCGCTCCACAAAATGACGGGCATGAAACTCATAAGCCCAAAACCTCGCGCCAATCTTTTTTGATCATTGCAGCCGCACCCGTGGATCGACCATTGTGTAGGAAACATCGGTGAGTATCAGTCCGACGATGTACAGCAGTGAGCCCAGGAACACCATCGCACGCACCACCGAGAAATCCTGGGCATTAATCGCATCTATCGTATAGCTGCCCAGACCCGGAATACCGAAAAACGACTCGGTGAGCAAACTGCCCATGAACAGCAAGGGGATCACCACCACTACGCCGGTCAGAATCGGAATCATCGCATTCTTGAGCACATGGGTGAACAGCACGCGCAATTCGGACAAACCCTTGGCACGCGCAGTACGCGCGTAGTCCTTGCCAATCTCTTCCAGAAAGATGGTGCGATACCAGCGACTGCTGGAGCCTATGCCGCCAATCACACCGATCGCAATGGGCAGCACCACAAACTTGAAGCTATTCAGGCCGCCGTCATAGCCGGAAATCGGCACCAGATGCCACAACTTACTAATAAGAAATTGCCCGCCGATGATATAAAACAGGCCAGAAATAGACATCAACAATACGCACAAGGCCACACCTGCGATGTCCAGCGCGGTGGCGCGGAACAGCGTCATCAGCAAGGCAAAGCTGACATAAATAATCAATCCAATCAAAAATGTCGGCAAGGCAATCGCCAGACTGGGCCCCATGCGCGTGGCGATTTCGCGCGAAATACTGCGCCCGTCATCGGAATAGCCGAAGTCCAGCACGAACATGCTGGCGGACTTCTGCCAGAAAATCGTATCGGTGAGCTTGCCGATGCTGGCCGCCGCGCTGTTAATCATCATCGGCTTGTCATAACCGCGCTGCAGCTTCCATTTCTCGATCGCTTCCGGCGTCACGCGTTTGACACCCAGCTGCATGCGCGCCATGTCATCCGGCGTATTCACCACAAAAAACAGCGCAAACGTGAGCAGATTCACCCCAATGAGAATCGGAATGGCGTAAAGAATGCGGCGGATAAGGTAGGCGATCATGAGTGCGCGTATTGTACGGGCAAATATTGAATTGCCAAACAGGGACATGTGACGGAAAATGCATCCGGCAAAAATAGCGCTTTTCAGCTCCTGCAACCTGGCAGGGTTAATCTATCAAAGGGGATTTCATGTATTACATCGTTGAAACAGACAAGTCATTCGAACAGGCATCGACAGATCTTGAATCCGCCGTCAAGCATCACAGCTTCGGCGTGCTGCACGTACACAATATAGGCAACACCTTGCGCGGCAAGGGCGTCGCCTTTGAGGAAAACTGCAATGTATTCGAAGTATGCAATCCCGGACAAGCGGCAAAAGTGCTGGCCAGCGACATGCGCCTGAACATGGCATTGCCGTGCCGCATATCGGTTTATACGGAAAAAGGCAAAACCAAAATCGGCACGATCAGCCCGATACAGATGCTTTCTGCACTCTCGCAAGACCCCGCGTTAGTCCAGGTAGCCAGGGAAGTCGAAGAAAAAATCATACTGATGATGAACGAGGCGAAATAATCACCCGCTGCGCGCGTTCTCACGCGTGCGCAGCACCCGCCAAACCCATCCGGCAGACAACAGCAACGCCACTATTCCCAGCCACAGCGGCCACAGACCGGGCTGATTCCACCCGGCCCGCAGCGGGTCGCGCTGACCGGCCTCTACACGCCAGTATTTGAGTTTGTTGTTCGCCATCACATTGGGCTTCACGTTATGCAGCCAGCCGTGTTGCAACACGTAATTTTTCGGATGAAAACCCCACAGCCACGGGGTATCGCGGTGCAGAATGGCCAGCATCTTGTCGATGATAGCCTGGCGCTGCGGGCTGTTTTCCATGTTCTTCATCTGCTCAAACAGGCTGTCGTATTCCGGGTTGCTGTAATTGGCGGCATTCTCGCCGCCTTTACCCGCCTTGGCCTGTGCGCCGTGCAACAAAAACAGGAAGTTCTCCGGATCGGGATAATCGGCATTCCAGCCGAAATAGAACATCTGCGTGTCGCCACGGCGTATCTTGTCCTGGAAGCGGTTGTAGTCGGTACTGCGCACCACCAGTTGCACGTTAATCTTGTCGAACTGCTTGCGCATCCAGTCCAGGCGCGACTTGTTGCCCACCCCGTTGGCGGTGGTATCCAGATTGATCACCAGCGGCTGACGGGTTTTTTCATCCACACCGCCCGGATAACCCGCTTCGGCCAGCAGCCGCCTGGCCTCGGCAATGGATTTACGCACGGACTGGCCCGCTGACCAGTCATACACCACCGTATTCATTCCGGCCTCGCCCTCACTGTAGCCGAAGATACCCGGCGGGAGCGGCGATTGCGCCGCGATACCGCGTCCGTTGGCGAAGATGGAAACAAACTCCTCGAAGTCCACTGCAATCGCGATAGCCTGGCGCAGCTTGCGCGTCTTTTCCGAATTCCCCCCCACCACCGGATCGAGCCAGTTAAAGCCGGTGTACATCGTAGAAGTCGCGACTGAGGTGGACAGCGTGATGCCCTGCGCCTGCATCGCGTCAGTCACATTGGCTTCGCCGCCGACGCTGACTTGAACGGCCTGATCGAAGCTGTCCGAACTGATACCGGAGGCATCGTAATAGCCCTGCAAAAATTTATTCCAGTAGGGGATGGTTTCTTTTTCCAGCGTAAAAATCACCTGCTCTATCAGCGGCAAGGGCTTGCCCGCATCCGCCAGCAACTGAGCATCACCCGCTTCACCTTCAGACGGATAGCGTTCACTGTCGTAATAAGGATTGCGGGAAAGCACCATGCGCCGGTTCGGGTCGTTTTCGGACAGATAATAGGGGCCGCTGCCCACCGGCCACCAGTCCAGCGTCAGGTTGCGCTCCTTCATCCCGGCTTGCGCATAAAAACGTTCGACTTCCTGCGGCATAGGCGCAAAGAACGGCATCGCCAGCCAATAGGCAAACTGCGGATACTTGCCGTAAACGGTGATGCGGTAAGTCGTATCATCGACCACTTCGACACCGGGCAGCGCATGGGCACTCAGGTCAAGAAAACCATCCGGATGCTCGCGCAGCGCCTGCTGCAGGGTCGCGGCATATTCTTTCAGCCCCACTATGTATTCGCTCATCACGCCGTAAATCGGCAGATGCAATTGCGGATGCGCCAGCCTTTTGATCTGGTTTACGTAATCACCGGATGTCACGATGCGCGTGCCGCTGTGTGCAAAGTCGCCCGGCGCGTGAATATCGCGTAGATCGTCAGGCGTCAGATGCAGGTATTCCAGCTCACCTTTTTCATCACGCGCAAAAGCGGGATGCGGCTGAAAACGCATGCCCGGCTTAATATGGATTTCATACACGCTGTAAGCGATTTTTTCCGCAGACGCCGTCTCCGGCAAAAGCCGGCGCTGCGCATCCAGATAGCGCACGGTCGGCATCGCGCTGGCGGCTAACGGCACCAGTTGGTATGGGCGTTTCAGATAGTGATACTGCAGCGGCGGCGCATAAATATTGGCGAGAAATTTATACTCATTCTCACTGTAAGCCTGCGCCGGATCAAGATGTTTGGGCCGTTCCGTAAATGCGGTATAGAGTATCGGCTTGCCCGCCTCTGCCGCCGAATAGGGGTTATTCCACAGCCCGCCATCACAGGCGGCAAGCAAAGTCAGCAACAAATAAGCGGCAAGTCGTTTCATGGCGCCGAGTTTAGCGGAATATGGCAACCACAGGCAATTCTCCGCACAGCCACGTCGTGCCTTTAGCCCAAGCCTTTAGCCGCGAGGTACGTGGCGGGAGCAACGCGAAACAATCCAGAATTTGCTTTGCCGAAAATTATCCATTGGAAAATTCTTCCCCCATCCCCCCTCCAACTCCCCCCTTGAAGGGGGGAGAGTATAGTTGAGGCGAATGTCCCTGCTGATTCCAACCCCTCCTCCTCCCCCCTTCAAGGGGAGGGTTGGGGTGGGCTGGTGCGTGGCCAGCGATTCCGAAAAGGCCTCCCCCCTCCCCTTCAAGGGGAGGGTTGGGGTGGGGATGGGTCAGGGACAGTTTGGGTTGAATACAGTCCCGGATTCCATTGCATTACATTCGGGCTACGCTGTTTACTTCCCTTCAACCGCCCGCCTCGCGACTAAAGACAGTTGACACAAATCACCGCCTGTACAACACTGCGCTACCCCTTCATTTCTAAATGATGCTCGCAACGGCTATCGAAGAACGCATGATCTCCAGTTTTGACATACCCGAGGACTATCCCGAAGATGCCTTATCTGAGCTGGCTGCCGAGCGCGAAGCCCATGCCGGTACGCGCGCCCGGCTGAAGTTGCTTGAGCGCACGCTGCTGCATTTTGTGCCGCGCGATCTAATCTCTTTTCTGGGCAAGGCCAGCCTGCTCGATATCGAACTGGGCGATCAGGTCGAAAAGACCATGTCCGTCGTGTTCACCGACATACGCGATTTCACCTCGCTATCGGAAAGCATGACCCCGCAACAAACCTTCGACATGATCAACTCCTATCTGTCGGTGATGAACCCGGTCATCAGCACGCATCGCGGCATCATAGACAAGTACATGGGTGACGCGATCATGGCCTTGTTCCCCATCTCGGCGGACGATGCGCTGACGTCCGCCCTGTCCATGCTAGCGCGACTGGATGAATACAACGCGGGGCGTGAGCGCGCCACCTACGCACCGATACGCATCGGCATCGGCGTCAATACCGGACGGCTGATGCTGGGCGTCATAGGCGGGGGCAACCGCATGGAAGGCACGGTAATCAGCCATGCCGTCAATCTGGCCTCGCGCCTGCAAACCCTGACCAAGACCTATGGCACACCTTTGCTGATCAGCGAGCACACGCTCTACAGCCTGTCCGAACCACACAAATTTTCCGTCCGTCATCTCGGCCGGGTCAAGGTCGCCTACAAGACCCATGCCGAATCAATCTATGAAGTATTCGATCACGATGCGCCACCGATCAGGGAGCTGAAGAAGTTATCCCTGAAAAAATTTGAAGAAGCGCTGGCCTATTACCACTCCCGTGCCGTCGAACGCGCCCACCCGCTGCTGGAAGAGATCGTCAGGGACAATCCCCATGACATCCCCGCCCAAGTCTATCTGCAGCGCTGCGCGGATTACCTGAGGACAGGGGTTCTGGTCGGCTCAGAGGAATTAGCCGACGAACTGGAGTGGGACGCGAAATATGAGCTGAACATTGCGGAAATCGACAGCCAGCACCGTGAACTGTTAGTGCACATCGCCAAACTGCACGAGGCCGTCACGACCGGCACTGATCCCGCGACAGTGTCCGCACTGATGCGGACACTGGAAAACCAGATCAGCGCGCATTTCGACTTCGAGGAAAAATTGATGCGCGACCATCACTACCCTTTCTCGGCCGACCATATTGCACAGCATAATTCCTACAAAAATTATGTCTCCAGATTAAAAATAGAAATCGAAGCCAATGTCGATGATCCACTGCATTTGGGTTTTCGCATCAACCTGTTCCTGGCTGACTGGATGCTAAACCACTCCAATCGCGATGACCGGCATCTGGGAAGATTCCTGATTGAACGCGGCGTATTCCATCCTGCCGACACACCTGATTCACCCACCTAAACTACCCGAGCGAACACCATGCAATCAGATTGGAAAAAATTTCTTGCCGAACAAACGGCCGACATCACACAACATGGCGTTGAGTGTTCCGCCACCGGCACGCTGCTGTGCAATCTGGACCAATTCGGCACACTGCGCGTATCGGGAGAAGAAGCGCAGGCCTTTCTGCAAAACCTGTTGAGCAATGACATCCGTGAGGTCAGCGCCACGCGCGCGCAGTTCAGCAGTTTCAATACCGCGAAAGGGCGCATGCTGGCGACACTGCTGATCTGGCGCGACGGCGACGATTATCTGCTGCAACTGCCCGCCACCCTGACGGAGGCAATGCGCAAAAAACTCAGCATGTATGTGCTGCGCGCCAAGGTAAAAATCACCGATGCCAGCGATGAAGTGATTCTACTGGGACTATACGGCGAGAGCGTACAGGAAATGCTGCTCAAGTTATGCGACCAACTGCCTCAATCCCCTCTGGACGTTAGCCGTATTGAAGGGGCGGGCAGCCTGATCAAATACAGCGACACCCGCTTCCAGATCAGCACCACCCCGCAACAGGCCATTACACTGCTTCAGACACTCGGCAGCCAGGCAAAACTCGCCGGCAGCGTTTACTGGGACTGGCTCAACATCCGCGCCGGCCTTGCGATCATTCTGCCGCAGACACAGGAACAATTTGTGCCGCAAATGGCAAATATCGACCTCACCGGCGGAATCAACTTCAAGAAAGGCTGCTACCCCGGCCAGGAAATCGTCGCCCGCATGCACTATCTGGGCAAACTCAAACGCCGCATGTATCTGGCTCACATAGAATGCGAGACCGCACCGCAACCGGGCGACGAACTGTTCAGCGCGGACATGACAGAAACCGGCCAGCCCCAGCCCAGCGGCATGATCGCCAACGTCGCCCCTGCACCGGATGGCGGATACGACGTACTGGCTGTCGTCCAGATTGCCAGCCACGACACGCACAGCGTCCACCTGGGCTCCTTACAAGGCGCGCCCTTGCAATTCACGCCGCTGCCCTACCCGCTTCCAGCCACCTGAGCGCACGGACAGAGTAGCTTACCGGATCGCTTCGTACCGTCATTGCGAAGCCCGAAGGGCTGCGGAAATCCAGTCAGCCCTATAAAGCAACAACCTCTGGATTGCTTCGCATTGCTTCATTCAGGAATAGGTGATTTATCACCTTTTATTCCGAGGGAAGCCCCTTGCGGGCTCGCAATGACGCGACTCCGTCATTGCGAAGCCCGAAGGGCTGTGGCAATCCAGCCAGTCGTCCAAGGCAATACTTCTGGATTGCTTCGCGCTGCTGATGGAACTACTGATAAAACTACTCAATTCTGGCTAAGGGCTAAAGCCCAAGCCATCATTGATAGCCATCTCACTAAGGCAGCAAGCTGCCAAGTGATTGGTTATCGCAATGACGGCACTATGAAGAGCAGCGTCAAGCTGCTAAATTACTCCGCCTGAACGCGCTCGGCTAGGCGATCTGTCAGACGTTGCACATTGGACAGCGATGCCAGATGGCTGTAAATCAATGCTAGTTCTCCAGAACGGAACATTTCCAGAACCACGTCATCATCCAATTTCAGCAGCTTCGCCTCGTCAATGGCATAAATACCCGCCAGCTTCAGATTCTGCTTATTATCAAGATTCACATTCGCAGTGGATTCCACCAGCAAATCCAACTCCGCCAGGCGTTTCGCGAAACGCGCGGTTTGTAGCGCCTGAGCATGAAAATCGTTAAGAAAGCTGACAACTTCCGTCAGACGCGCGCTTTGCCCGCCATTCTCGTCAAACAGCGGCACGCCTTCCTCATCATTAAAGCCACTGTAGGACTCGTCAATGCATACAGTCAGCGGGCCGTTCGGCTCGCTCTGATCGAAAACAAACGGGTAGCGGCGCGCAAAGGCCGGAACATAACGCGCATCCCACTTACCTTCGGTATCCACCAGCAGATTCTCCGAATTACGCAGCCCTACCAAAGCAATCGGCATGAAATCTTCACCTATTCTGGAAAAAACGATGGGATATTCCCTAGCCGCTTCCATAAATTCGACACCCATCAACGGGACGACATTGGTTCTCGCGGCAAAAGCGTATCCGTCGGAAACCGGAGAAATTCTGAGTTCACGATGCAATTCTGAATTGAGTGGAACAATTTTTTCGTAAAAATACAGTATGGTCATATAAGTCTCCTCTATGTGTTACATGGAAAAAATTCTGATTTATTCGTCCAAACCGTCATTGCGAGCGCAGCGCGGCAATCCATCATGTTGATTATAAAAATAATTCTGTATTGCCACGTTGCTGCGCTCCTGATGAAACTCCTAGCCATTCGACTAAGCCAGCAAGCTGGCAAGTCGCTGGTTATCGCAAAGACGAATTAATCAGCGCATCCCTAAGTTATGCAAGCAAAAAATCAGAATGGCCAGCGGCTTTTTTTCTCTTCAGGCTGCGCGGCGGCTTTATTTTCCGGCTTGGCACCCTTGCCGGATGTCTTATCGCTGGCCTGAACCGCAGCGCGTTCTACCTGCGACAGATAAGACCATCGCGACTGGGTTAACGGATTACTGCCACCCAGAACCACATGCGTCACTGCTGCAGCGTGGCGCAACAACACCAGCGCATTAGCCCCATCGCCCTTGGCATGCAACACCAGGCCCAGATTGCTTGCCACTTCCGCCGTATCCAGCGTATTCAACCCTAACACCTTCTCGCGTATCGCAAGCGAGCGTCGCAACGCCTGTTCGGCCACGTCACGCTGATTCAGTTGCAGCGCATTCACGCCCAATTGGTTGAGCACAGAGGCAACCGACACATGCTCCGCACCATACGCACGCTCACGCAGCGCCAGGGCACGTCGCAGAAACACATCCGCATCCCGCGGATTCTTGCGGGCGGCAGACAGCTTTGCCAGACTCTCGATGCTATCGATCAACGCAACATCCTCCTTGCCCAGCGCGGCTTCCAGAGAAGCCAGCGCCTGCACGAACAAGGGTGCGGCAGCATCTACACCTTTGTTCGCCTGAACCGCCACCGCCAGATTCTGATAGCTGCGTCCAACCTCGGCACTGCGCATGCCAAACAGTTTTTCGCGTATCTGCGCACAGCGCCGAAAGTATTCCTCCGCCTTAACCGGGCTGTTGGCATAGATCGCCGCCACCCCCAATATATTAAGTGTATCCGCCACTTCACGGCTTTGTGCGCCATAGACTTTATCGCGGTTTTCCAGTGCCCGCGACAACATCACTTCAGCCAAAGGATATTTTTTCTGTCTAACCAGCGCGCTGCCGATTTTCTCGTATGAAATGGCCGTTTCTGCACTGTATTTACCATAAGCGCGTTCGCGCAAGACAATGCCACTACGGTAAGTCGCTTCGGCATCCTCAAATTGACCTTTGGCCAGTTGCAGATCGCCCAAATTATCATAAGCCTGCGCATGCAATTCGGGAGCAAGCCCTTTCTCGCGCTTCGCCTCGAATACCGCAGCCCGACAGTCCCGATCTGCTGTGGCCTGATCATTCTTTTGCAACGCCGTCTTACAGGCAGCATTGCGCGCTGAAAAATCCGCGCCTTGCGCAACGCCGGATATCAGCAGCGTGGTTACACACATCACTGGCATTGTTTTACTGCGTAGTAAATAAAACATTAATACTCCCTTATTCAGTTAATCCATCTGGCCGTCGCTACGAAGAGCAACGTCATTGCGATGCCGAAGGCCGTGACTCCGTCATTGCGATAACCAGCCACTTGGTGAGCGTCGTTTGTTCGCCTAGTGGAATGGCTATCAATGATGGCTTGGGCTTTAGCCCTTAGCCAGAATTGAGTAGTTTTATCAGTAGCTTCATCAGGCCGAAGGCCGCGGCAATCCAGTTAGCCCCCCAAAACAAAAACCTCTAGATTGCTTCGCCTTGCTCGCAATGACGTGCCTCTGGATTGCTTCGCCTTGCTTCATTCAGGAATAGGTGATTTCATTCAGCAACAGCAGCCTTGGCTGCGTTGTTGCGTGGGAAGACCCTTGCGGTCATATCACCTTTTATTCCGAGGAACGCCCCTTGCGGGCTCGCAATGACGTGCCCATTTAATTTACTTCACCTTGCTCGCACTGATGATCCCAGTTAATTTCCTTCTCCCTGCACGTAACGACGTGGCTGCGTCATTGCGAGCGTAGCGTGGCAATCCAGTTTTAATCACACTCCCTTAAGAAAAAGCCGCCCGGAGGCGGCTTTTTCATGCACTGCTGTTACGACAACTTACCAGCTCCAGCCAGCACCCACACCTGCTGTCTTGGGACCGCCGTTTGCCGAGACGCCGATACTGGCCTTCATCACAGCCTGAGGCGCGAAGCGGTAGCTTGCACCGATGGCCAGTGAACTCTCGCCGTTGAACGTACCGACAGCCACACCGACCATACCCGTTTGACCTTCAGAAACCTGCGGGATATTGGCCATGGCGACCGTTGAAGCGACACCTTGTGATACTGCACGCAACTGACGATAGTTGACGGCATCGAACGGAGCAACACCATCCGCCACACCGGTCACGCGTATCGGTGCACCGGTGGCAGAATTGCTGAACGTCGCGCTGTTGTCATTCATCGTCAGACTGGTGGAGTTCACACCACCGGAGATCGTCGTCTGCGTTTCGGTCACAACGATACCGTGCGTATTGCCCACACCATTGGTCAGCGTCAGAGAAGCGGTAGCCTGTGTAGCCGCCGGAGTCACTGTCGTGATCAACTTGCCGTTGGTATCAACCGTAGTCTGCGTACCGGCTGCACCTGTCATCATCAGCGAAGTATTGCCGGATGCACCCTGAGTTGCGCCCGCCAGAGTACTGGTTCCCAGCGCGCCCGCCACCGTGGTGGTAGCCGCTGTGGTAGCCACATAGTCCAGCGTGCCGTTGATGTACATATTGCCATCAACGTAGGTATTACCGCTCAACTTGTTCTGATAGGTTGCGCCAGTCAGCGTACTAACCGGCAATCCGGTAACCGGATTAACACCGTTCAGAATAGTCGTACCCGCCGCGATAACTTGCGGTGGCGTGTAGATGGTCAAACCACCCGCAGCTACGGAAACCGTTGCTCCGCCGGTATTGTTGCTTGACAGAACAGGGCCGGTAGTCAGACTGGCAAGACCATTCGCAACAGACAGGGTACTCGCACCACCCTGAGCCGTCACAGTCGTGCCAACCGTCGTATTACCGATGTTGTTCGCGGTTATCGCACCCAACGTATTACCGATATTGTTTATCGGGCCTACCAGATCATTGGATACCGTCGCTGTCAATATGTTGGAAGTACCGGAGTTCAGCAAGTTGCTGCCCACTGTAGCACCCATGACGTTGTTACCCGTCGTGGCAGTAACAATGTTTCCTGTACCACCGATGAGGGTATTACCAGCAGCTGCCGTCATCGCATTGCTCAGACCCGTCAATGTATTGACTGAAGTACCGACGTTACCCATGGTATTGGCAGAACCCACCACCGTCGTACCGATCAGGTTGGTCGCACTCACCAGACTGTTCGAAGTGGCAGCAGTAAACGTGTTGGTCGTACCGGCCGTGATGGCGTTGGCTCCCAGCGTTGCACCTATGGTGTTGTTACCCGTAGTGGCTGTCATGTTGTTGCCCGTACCACCGGTAATGTCATTGGTGGTTGCAGCCGTAAACACGTTATTAGCCGCCGCAGCGTTGATGGTGTTGCTGCCCGTCGTCGCGGTGAACATGTTACCGGTCTGACCGGTCAGCACGTTCATGCCTGCCGAAGCAGTCAGCGCGTTGTTGCCGGTAGTTGCGATAACGGCATTACCGGTTTGGCCGGTCAGCGTGTTAGCACCCGTTACAGCGGTCATCGCGTTGTTCACCTGACCTGTGATGGTATTGGAACCGGTGACAGCCGTAATGGTGTTGTTCACGTTACCCGAGATGGTGTTGCTGCCCGTGGTGGCCGTGATGCTGTTGTCCAGCGCGTTCAGGTTGTTCGCACCGCCCACGCCGATTGCCGTCAGGGTATTTGCACCCGTTGTTGCAATGACGCTGTTGCCGGTACCGCCGGTCAGCGCGTTGGTTGTTGCCGCGCCGATCACGTTGCCGCCCGCCACTGCTGTTACCGTGTTGTTGCCGGTTGTTGCAGTAACATTATTGCCCGTCGCACCGATCAGATCGTTGCTCGTTGCCGCAGAAAGCGTATTCGCACCTGTCGTCGATGTCAGCGTGTTCGCCGCACCTTTGGCATCCACGCCACCCGCTACCACCTGAATACCGCTGGTCGCACCTGCATAGGTTGCCGCATTGGCGATCGTGTTGCTGGCAGAATTCAGCAGGTTGCTGGTTGCGCCGTTCATGGTGTTGGTCAGACCGTTAATCGTATTGGCTGAACTGGCAATGTTACCCATGTTGTTAGCGGTATTTGCAACAGTCGTGCCTACGTTATTAGTCGTGGCCACCAGGTTATTGGTGAAGGCTGTCAGGGTGTTGGTTCCGTCAACAACACTAGCAGTGAGGCTGTTCTGACCCAACACACCGTTTGCAGTCATGCTGTTGTTATTTCCCAGCACAGCCGTACCTGTCGCACTGGTAGTAATCGTACTGCCCACACCGCCGGTGGTGGTCACCGTGCCGGCAGTGGTGTCGATAACCACACTGCGTGTACCGTCTGTCATACCTACCGTGTTGGTTAGATCGTTGATCCCGATGGAATCAAGACCGGAAGTCATACCGACCGTACCGGCAGCGGTATCGACGCCCACCGTGCGCACACCATCGGTAATCCCTGCGTTAGCGGCAGTACCGTTAATACCCACGGTGTAACCGGAACCCTGCAAATACGCACCGGAAGTAGGGCCCGCTGCAACTAGGCTAGAGGTAAATCCGCCGCTGGTGCCGGTCACTGAAGTGGTGCCTGTGGAGGCCACGGTAGCGCCTGTTATCACGTTAGTCGAAGTGCCTGCATTACCGATCGTGTTAACCGAAGCTGCTGTTGCCACGCCGATGTTATTGGCTGGGCCTACCAGATCGTTGGATACCGTCGCCGTCAACACGTTGGATGTACCGGAGGTCAGCAGGTTGCTGCCCACGGTAGCATCCAACGTGTTATTGCCGGTCGTAGCGGTAACTGTGTTAGCAGTCTGGCCGGTAATTACGTTAGCACCCGCTACCGCTGTAACCGCGTTGTTGCCGGTCGTAGCGGATACCGTATTGCCTGTACCGCCGGTGATAGTGTTGGTTGTACCTGCCGTCACCGTATTGGCACCGAGCGTTGCACCGATCACGTTATTGCCGGTAGCGGCTGTAACTGTATTATCGCCGGTTGTAGCAGTCACCGAGTTACCCGTTCCACCAGTCAGCGCATTGGTTGTCGCTGCACCAATAACGTTGCCACCTGCCACTGCCGTAATCGCGTTGTTACCAGTAGTTGCCGATACCGTGTTGCCTGTCTGACCAGTAATAGTGTTGGCACCAGTCACAGCGTTCATAGCGTTATTCACCTGAGCGGTGATCACGTTATCTGCAGCCACGGAGGTGATCGCGTTATTGCCGGTGGTTGCCGAAATCGTATTACCTGTACCGCCGGTGATGGTGTTGGTTGTCGCCGCAGACATCACGTTATTGGCCGCTACCGAATTAATGGTATTAGTGCCAGTTGTTGCCGTGATTGTGTTATTCACCTGAGCGGTGATCACGTTATCTGCAGCCACGGAGGTGATCGCGTTGTTTCCGGTCGTTGCGGACAGGATGTTACCTGTACCGCCGGTAATCGTATTGGATGCGCCTGCATTCAACACGTTGCTACCCAGCGTTGCACCCATAACGTTGTTGCCGGTGCTGGCCGTGATGTTGTTGGCGATACCATTGACCGTATTGGTAGAGGTCGTGAGGCTGCCGATGTTGTTGGCTGTGTTCAGAACCGAAGTGCCGATATTATTGGTCGCGGCATCGATGTTGTTCTGGCTCAGCAAACCGGTTGCCGTCAGGTTATTGACATTGCCCTGCAGGGTATTGGTAGAAATACCTGCCTCACCAATCGATACAGTGGTCGAACCAACCAGACCTGTACCGCTGTTGGTGGCATTGATCAGGGTAATTTCCGGTGTCAGCGCCGTACCTACTGCCAATACTGCGGAAGCATCATTCAGCGTCAGAGACGATGAATTGGTGCCGCCGGTCAGAACAGTGCTGGCTGCGCCTATGGTCAGACCGTGAGCAGGCAAGCCAGCCACGCTGTTGGTCAGACTGACCGTATTACCGGTCGCATCGATGTTCAGGCCCGATGCTGTCGCGCCCGCTGCGGTTACACCCAACAGAGAGACAGCGCCATTGTCGTTAACTGTCAGACCCTGACCTGCTGCCGTCAAGGCACTAACTACGGTGTTGGTTGCCGTCACGGTAGATCCGGCGGTCACGCCCATCGTAGCCAGGTTATTGGACAAACCAAGATTAGCGTTTGCACCGCTGGCATTGGTGCTGGTCACACCCGTGAGTTGGTTAGTATTGCCCGTCATGGTATTGGACGAACCCACGCCAACGCCACCTACAGCACCGATCGTGTTGGCTGAAGCCGCTACTGTCGTACCAATCAGGTTGATCGCACTCACCAGGCTGTTCGATGTTCCACCGGTGAGGGTGTTGGTTGTTCCTGCCGTCACCGTGTTGGCACCGAGTGTTGCGCCGATCACGTTATCGCCGGTAGCGGCTGTAACCGTGTTATTGCCGGTTGTAGCAGTAACCGAGTTACCCGTTCCACCGGTCAGCGCGTTGGTTGTCGCTGCACCAAGCACGTTACCACCCGTCGTTGCGGTGACAGTGTTATTCACCTGAGCGGTGATAACGTTATCTGCTGCAACGGAGGTGATCGCGTTATTGCCGGTTGTTGCTGAAACCGTGTTACCAGTCTGACCGGTAAGCACGTTGGCACCGGCTACCGCTGTCATCGCGTTATTGCCGGTGGTAGCAGATACCGTGTTGCCTGTACCACCAGTGATGGTGTTGGTCGTCGCTGCTGACAGCACGTTATCGGCCGCTACCGAATTAATGGTATTGGTTCCGGTCGTTGCTGTGATGGTGTTATTCACTTGACCGGTGATTACGTTATCTGCTGCTACGGAAGTGATCGCGTTATTGCCGGTTGTTGCCGAAATCGTATTGCCCGTTCCACCGGTGAGGGTGTTTGTTGTTCCTGCCGTCACCGTGTTGGCACCAAGTGTTGCGCCGATCACGTTATCGCCAGCAGCGGCTGTAACCGTGTTATTGCCGGTTGTAGCAGTAACCGAGTTGCCCGTTCCACCGGTCAGCGCGTTGGTTGTCGCTGCACCAATAACGTTACCACCTGCTACCGCCGTAATCGCATTGTTACCGGTTGTAGCTGAAAGCGTATTACCTGTACCACCGGTAATGGTGTTGGTCGTCGCTGCGCCTATCGTATTAGCACCAGCCGTTGCCGTAATGCTGTTATCCAGCGCAGTCAGCGTATTCACACCACCCGCACCGAGTGCCGTCATCGAATTACCGCCTGAAGTCGCCACGATATCGTTTGATGTCAGACCGGCACCGGCACTACCGGTGATCGTGTTGGTTACAGCGGAAATGTTGTTCTGGCTAAGTGCGCCGGTTCCCGTCAGGCTGTTGATGTTGCCCTGCAGCGTATTGAGACTGCTTGCGCCGTCACCGATGGTATTGACCGAACCTGCCGCCGTGCCCAGGGTTGTACTACCCGTCGAGGACATGGCACCGTTCACCTGCAACGACTGCTGTGCAATCGTGTTGGCGACATTACCCACCGTAGTCAGCGTACCCGCAGCTGTTGCAGTATTGATGTTGGTCGTGCCAGCTATTGAATTGGTGGTGCCGGTTATGGAGTTGTTCGTACCTGTTATCGCTGTACCGCCAACTGTAGCTTGCATACTGCCGCCGCCGGTTACCGACATTGTATTGGACACCGTTGCCGTATTGGTATTGGTCGCGCCGGTAACACTCGTTCCGCCTGCCGCCACAGTCACGCTACCGCCACCCGCCATGCTCATCACCGCGTTGGCCGCGCCGGTACTTACCGTGCCGCCACCAGTCGTGGTCATCGTATTGCTGGTCGTACCGGTGATAGTGTTAGTCGCACCGGTCATATTGTTGGTCGAGGCACCGGCATTGCCGATGTTGTTGGTGCCGCCGAGCATGCTGACGGTATTGCTTGCGCTACCCACTGTTACCAAACCGGTCGTACCGCCCGTGCCGATATTGGTCGTGTTCGCACCTGCCGCGTCGTTGAGGTTCATCGTGGAACCCAGCGCAGTCAAGGTGCCTGTCGAATTGCCGATTGCCGTGACGCCAGTACCGGTACCGAGATTGGTCGCGCCCGCACCTGCCGCGTTCACATCAACCGTACCCAGCACGGTTGTCGTGCTGCCCGCATTACCGATATTGGTACCCAGTGCACCGGCGGTATTGATGTTGGTCACACCGGTTGCCGTTGTCGAACCCAAAATAGTATTGGTCGAGGTCGCTGTACCGATATTGTTGGCCGTTGCGCCCACCGTACCGATGTTGTTGGTCGAACCGGCCACAGCGCCGATGTTATTGGTCGAGGCTACAGCCGAACCGATGCTGTTGGTCGCGCCGTTCGCGGTGAAGTTACCTGCGACTGTCGTACCGGCATTGTCCACCGTGACAGATCCGCCGTTACCGTTAATGACCGTACTGGTGCCTGCCGTGGCATTACCGATCGTGTTGGTGGACAACTGGGTGGTACCCATATTGTTGGTCGCGCCGTTCAAGTCAGCGTTACCTGCCACAACGGCTGTACCAGTAATCGCCGCATTGCCGTTCAACTGGCTCTGACCGTTTACCGTCAAGGCGTTGGTACCTGCCGCGTTTGCCACGTTACCAACTGTAGTGACCTGCCCTGCTGTCGTGCTCAGATTCGCTGCATTGACCGCTGTCAATGTGCCTGTAGAAGTCGTCGTGCCCGTGATGGCCGCATTACCAGTTACAGCCGCATCGCCGTTCAACTGGCTCTGACCGTTTACCGTCAAGGCGTTGGTACCTGCCGCGTTTGCCACGTTACCAACTGTAGTAACCTGCCCTGCTGTCGTACTCAGATTTGCTGCATTGACCGCTGTCAATGTGCCTGTAGAAGTCGTCGTGCCTGTGATTGCCGCATCGCCGTTCAACTGGCTCTGGCCGTTTACCGTCAGCGCGTTGGTACCTGCCGCGTTTGCCACGTTACCTACCGTAGTGACCTGCCCTGCTGTCGTGCTCAGATTCGCTGCACCGCTAACATTAGCTATTGTCGCGCCAACCGCGCCAGTTGCTCCGTTCAGAGTGATGGTGTTCGCAGCACCGTCGGTAACGTTTATCGTACCTGCTGAACCACCCAGAGTACCGGCGGTGATTGTTGTGCTTGCGGACAGTGTATTGCCTGAAACAACTCCAGTCGCCGTCACATTACCAGCCGGATTGATACTCACGCTGGTTCCACCACCGCCAACAACCAAGCCGGCCGTATCCAGTGTCGCGGTAATGGTACCGTCCGTAATAGTGGTACCACCGGCCGTTATAGTATTGGTGAATGTAACACCGCCAGGATCAACAGTCGTAATGGTAGCACTCTGACTGTCGATCACAGTGTTGGTTGTATTAGGGGCGGCTGGCGCAGTGCCCAGCGTGATGCTCGAACCCACACCCGTCGCGTTCACCACGACATCCGTGGCGTTTACATTAACGACCGCGCTTGTCGTCAGAAGTGGATCTGCCGGTACGCCCGCACCAAGCATCGTGACAACATCGCCTGCTGCCGCATACACGTTACCGGACAAGGCTGCGGCAACGGCCACAGCGAGAAGTTTCATTTTGAACTGGCCATTATTATTCATCTATATAACTCCCTAAAAGTTTAATTCCCCGGCAGAAATCACCACAAAAAGGGGCGGATGATTAACACCCGCCACTCCCGCATGCGCACTGATTCTACACCACATACCGTACTGATTCTACCCTGCTGAACCACGTATCAAACGTCAATCTGAAAACCGTAAAGTTATAACCCATTAAAAATGTCATTGCGAGCGAAGCGTGGCAATCCAGTGCTTTGATCTAAAATGGATTCTGGTTTGCCACGTCCCGCAACACTTTGTTCGCTGCTAAAGGCCGCTCATCGCAAAGACGATTTAAGCAGCGTTACCTTAAGGCGCCAAACCAACTAACTGACTAACATCCAACGGTGCCGTAACACCCAGCAGGCGTATCGTATCTGCGCCATCGATGATCAGCGTATCCGTGCCGCTGACAATCGTGGTCAAAGCTTGCGCTTCGGCATTGGTTAGATGAGCGAACTCAAGCTTATCAACATTGGCACCACCAAACACACCCACGCCAAAGCCGGTAATCACATCCTGACCGTCATCTGCGCCAGTATATTTGAAGATGTCCGCGCCCACACTGCCGCTGAGGTAATCGTTACCGCCCTGACCCCAGATAGTATCGTTGCCCGAACCGCCGTAGATTGCATCGGCACCCGCACCGCCAGTCAACACGTCATTGCCTGCATAACCGAACAGCGCATCACCGCCACTACCCGCGATCAACTGATCGCCTGCCGCCAGCAAATTACTGCCGGTCAGCGTTGCCGCAGTCCCCGTATTATTGGTCTTGAGCACAGAGCCATCTGCGAATATCACTTCAGTCGCATCCAGCGCGGCAGTAAAGCCGGTCAGGGTGATAATGTTGCCACCCACCCCAACTGTATTAGGACCTGCCCCACCGGCGAGCGCGCTTCCACCCACCGTAACAGCAGAAGCGGACACATTCAGGAAAGTCAGCGTATCGACGTTAACGGTGAAGTCCACAGCACCGGGAAGTGCAGTGATATTACCGTAAGCCTCTTCGACAACAAACGTATCGCCCAAGGTGTACGAATAGACAAGGCTGACAACCGGATTATTAAACGCACCCTGTATCGTCAGGTTCGCAGCTGAATCCAGCGTTCCCAGATTCCCCGCTGCATCAGAAACCAGACCCGCCGTAAGATCCAGCGCATCCACGCCACCGGTGATGCCATATCCCGGCGTGCCTGTCAGCGTGGTTGTCGCAGCATTATCCAGCGTGAGCTGCAATGTGTAGTTATTCAACACTGTTGCCACGACTGTACCGCCAAGCGCATTAAAGGCCACGTTCGCTGTTCCAGCATTATCAGCATTGATATCCCACACCAGATTTCCAAGAGCAAGTTGACTAGTGACTACTGCACTATTGGCACCCAGATTGTTCATGTTTGTGCCGGTCAGCAACAAGGTGCCTACACCAGCAGTGACACTGAAGTAAGAACCGGTGAAGGTGGTGGCAGGCGGAGTCGAATCTTCCACCCACTGCGCTGCGTTCTGACCCACCAGACTGATGTTACCCGCCACATCGGTCTGACGAACCTGAAGCGCCCCAGCCGCATAGGTCGTGTCTGCTGTCATGTTGAAACTGGTGCCAGTCCCTGCAGC
>JAURZN010000189.1 GCA_030653355.1 Gallionella sp.
CAGCTCATCAAAGAGCTGGGCGAAATACAGCAGCACCGAGCGCGATTGCGTAAAGTCGACCCCGCTATCCCGTTCCAGTGCTGCAATCAGACTATATTGCAACTGCTGCGCATAACGCACCACGTCCTCCACATTACCGCCGCGCATCAGCATGCGATGCGCAAGCTCGGAAAAGAAAATTTCCAGCGCGTGAAATTGGGGAATGGTTCGTTTGACCGGCTCCTTGGCACTGAGCAGACCGGTTATCAGATTAACAAATTCACTGCTCAGGTCAGCGACTTCATCTTCGTCCATCAGCATAGTGTCTGCACAAAAAAAATCTCGACCTGTCTCTTCGAGTTGCCCGGAAATATTGCCTATTTTCAAACCGAACAACGCGGCCAGTTTTTCGCTGGTTTCTTTCTTCTGCACCATTTTTCTCCTCCGTTTACCCTATTGTACAAACGCAAATAGACTGATCATCCGAAATCCGCCCCATGATATTACCCAGCGTATACGCAATCAACTGCGGATGCTGATTAAACAGGCCGACAAAATTAGCCGCATCCCAATTCCTGCGTATGCCGTCACTCGTTGTAACAATGACGCACTTCTTGCCGAAACCGGTCTGCAACACATTGGCCGTGCGGTGCTCGCGCCCCAGTATCCCAGGCGCGAATGCGATGTGCTGAACCTGTTCCTGATCATAAATATGCGCATTCATGTCCCCTACCCCCGACAAACACAGGTTATATTTAGCCAGATCAATCTCGCCGGTAATGGCAACCGCCCCGCGCGTGTCATGAAGCTGCCGATCCACCGTAGCCAGAATCGCCTGAGGTGATTCATAGTTGAGCAAATGCGCCGCCAGATCGGCAGTGGCCGCCTGCGCCTCCTCACCGTGACCCAACCCGTCCAGATGCAGCCAGCGCAGTGTTTTCCCGTGTTGCTGCAGATAAATTCTGTCACCATTGTAACGCTCGTCTGACAATGATCGCGAATACAGGCCGAATTTAAAGGCGGACTTTTCCTCTTTAGTCTTCTTGTCCAGAAAAAAACGCGCCAGTATTACCGTACCGCTCCATTTCCTCGGCTGCCCCGGTTGTTCCTGTTGCGTGTAGATGTATGACTCACCACTCAGCCGGCGTATCGCCCCCAATCCCTTACCCAGCGTACTCGAAGTTGAATAACCATCTTCTTCGGCGGCGACCAGATTCGCGATACCCGGGCCGTAGTCCAGCGACAACATGTCCAGCACGCCACCGGGTTGCAACCACAGTTGCACCATACCCCGCCCGGCGGCGTGTTTCACGTTATTGCTGACCAGTTCAGCTGCCACCAGCAACATATTTTCCCGTTCCAGATTGCTCACCCCCAGACGCTGGGTGATGGCGACCAGTTTTGCGCGGAATAATATCAAGGCGCTTTCGCTTTGCGTCACGCTATTGAATAGCAGCTTGCAATCAACTGCACTGTCGAACACCTCAGACATGGGCTTCTTTCGCTGCACATATTGCACCGCAAAGTTGCGCATCGCCGCGACTGCACAGGGCCACCACCACCCGCCCGCGCCCGCGATGTTTAGCCTCATACAGCGAACTGTCCGCCTGACGGATAAAATCCTCCAGAGTCAGGTCATCAGGGCTGTCCAGATCGATGGACCCGATACCTATGCTGACCTTGCCGTCCATTTGATGTATGACTTGCCTGGCCTTGTCGCAGGCAGTGACATAGTCGGAATGCACCATCATGGCAAACTCGTCTCCGCCGAAACGAAATGCGTAATCCACATCTTCCCGGATCACGCCGCGCAACACCCGCGCCATCCTGATTAAATGGCTGTCTCCGTACTGATGCCCGTGTTGATCGTTAATAGCCTTGAAATAATCCAGATCCAGCATGATGAGTGACAGCGGGGTTTTCTGACGCATGGTGTGACGAAAGGCCTGATCCAGCTTTTCATCGAACGCGCGGCGATTCAGCAGTCCGGTAAGCGGATCCGTTTCGGCCTGACGCATTGAAGCCTGCAACTCTGCCTGACGGCTCAATAATTTACTCTGTAACTCGTTCAATTCCCGCTCGGTGCGTACCCGCACCTCCTGAAAATGATGCACCATCGCCTCGTTGCGTTGCATCAATATTTCCGGATCGACGGATTCCGTGGATTTACACAAATGTTCACGCAATTGATCGATCACGGGCTGCTCTATCTGGTCCAACTCGGCGAACACGAATTTTTCGTCACCCCAATGGACACTCAGACTATTATTTTGCAGTTGCGCGCTGACGGGGAAAGGCTGACCGCGGCAGGCACCCGCGGCACGCAAACGTTGATTCAGCGCCATGCTGGCAAGCGCGGCTCTAAAGGCATTCCCCTTGAGGCTGCCCACACTTTCCATTAGAAAACGGATGAAATCCTGCAAATCAGGTTCAATTGTCAGGTTCAGCCTCAGCAGTTCAACTGATTTCACAACACCCCATCATGATGGTTAGATTACGCCTTATAACGGCCATTTCTGGCCGGGTCAACTTTAAGCCTCTTACCCCTTATGCGCGCCCTTCAGAAGCTAATACACCGAACATCAAAAAACGAATATCAACCCCCATGTCACCAGCGCATTCACGATGCTGATGAACACCGCCGCGCTGGCAATATCTTTGGCGCGTTTTGCCAGCGGATGGCGCTCCAGCGAAGTGTGATCAACGGCGGCCTCCAGCGCGGAATTAATCAACTCGACAATCAGCACCAGAAAAATACTGCTCACCAGCAGGACTTTCCCGGTCGTGGTCACGTTTGATAACAGCGCAACAGGGATGGCAATCGCAGCGACCAGTACCTCCTGCCGGAACGCATCTTCATGCACCAGCGCCGCGCGCAGACCCTGCAGCGCAATCCCGGTGGCGCGCCAGGCATGCGTCAGACCGGGTTGATGTTTATGCGGATTTTCCATATTGATTTCTCGTGCTTGCGACCATCATCGCTTAGCTTCAGCCGTATTGAACTCAGTGTACTTTTCCCACTGGCCAGTGCCGCGACCGAGATAATAACTGTTATCGTGCTCGGCCACCGTCATCTGCTCATTCTGTGATACAAACGGAGTCATCGGCAGTCCTTCCACATAATCGGACGGTGAAAATTTGTTATCGTTAAACGGGGATTTTTTCAGCATGCGCTCGACGATGTACGACATAGCCAGATAGCTGACAGGCTGTTCGATCAAGAGTGTTGCGCCTGCACGCTGCACATTGCCGCCTATCACTTTGATGCCGACCGGTATCAGGGTAATGTTGGGCGTAGGAATCTCACGCAGGCCGGCTATCTGTTTTTTATCGCCGCGTACTGCACCACCATGCTCGGGTATCATCACGACTACCGCCCGTCTGCCGGACTCGTCCAGACTCTTCATGAACTGTTCGGTACGATCCAGAAAATCGCTCAAGCGCACCTTGTAAGTATCCAGACTGTTCGGGGTGGAATGCGTGCCAGGCAAATGATTGCCATCGTGCATGCTGACCGTGTTGTAATACAGCGCAACCCGAGAGCTGGCGGATTTTTTTCTTGTTTCCAGCCAGCGATTGAGCACATCCAGATCGTCATAGACGGGCGCATCATCAAAAGCGCGCTGGGTAACTCTCAGCCCATCCAGCGGCATGGGAGGGACAGTCAGGCGACCGGTAGACTGCACCTGACCGAGGAAGTCATCAAATTTTCCGTCATGATTCAAGGCCAGCTCGGGCTCGAAACCGCTGCGCAACAGACTGTTCATCAGATAGCATTTTTCAGGGACAGGAGCGTACATTTTTCCATGCTCCTGCTGTCCGCATGTGGCGCGCAACAAACGAATGGCAGCCGGCCCACTGTAGGACGCAGCCGAGTTAAAATTCTTGAGAAGAATATCGAATCGCTGCCAGAGCGGATGCTGCTCCAGACCCACGGCACGCACATCGTCCCACGACAGGGAGCAGACATGGATAAAAATTACATCGAAGGGAACGGCATTGGCCTTGGGCCTGTCGAACGTGATATGGCGATTCGCCTCTTCGGCAAAGAAATCCTGCATCACCTTATCCATATCCGGCATAGGCTTATCCGCAACGCTGCTCTCTTCCCCCTTGAATGTTTGTTCAACAAAACCGGATAACGGACTTAGCACGAGCCACAGACCCAACATGCCCGCCATGATCAGCGCCGCCGCATTTACACGACGCGACAACGCCCAATATACCAGCGAAACTGCGGCCAGCACACCCAGCACGGGGAAACTGATAAAGCGCGCGACCAATTCAATCAGATAAGGAAGACTGAAATTACTCAACAACGAAGCTTGCGACAACACACGCCCTATGGGTGGCAACCAGGAATCGTAATAGAGCAAAACCACGGCAAGCGACAAGGAGATTAAGCCTTTAGCCCTGCGCACCAATCTGTGTTTCACCGGCAACAGGATGAATACGGCAAAGGCAATATTTTCCAGCGGATGGAAACCAATCAGCTCCATCCCGAACAGGACAAATTTTGCTATGAAGTAATAAGCCCATATTCCCAGCGCAAGCCTGGCATAGAGCGGTTTATTGCTTAGGTCTTGAGCTGCGACTCTGCCGGATCCGCGCCGCGACTCAACCGACAAATCGCGACGTTGCCTGGGCCCTGTCCTCCTGTCACCGATGGGACGCTTGACCGGATTAACGGGGGCGACCGGGTTAACCGGATTGTCGTTTTGCGCATCTCCAGCACCTGCGTCCATTTGCTCGGGATGCCACAACTGCACCTTACTTATACTTGCGGTCTGCTCAGGAGCAACGCCAACACCCAAATTCCTCAGCGTGGCCTGCTTTAGCCGGGCTCCAAGCCGGATGGTATAGCCCAGGCTCCTGGGCATTTCCTTCAAGGGACTCTGTGCAAGCGGCTGCGCCATCAGTGTACGGCGCTGCTCTGGACTCATCCGCCGGTCGCCACTGGGATGCCTTACCCGGTAACGCGCCTCAACGCTGCTCGCGCCCGCCCTGCGTCCCAATGTATCGCGAGTCTTTCTCGATGTATCAGGTTTGGAAATTACGCCCAGCCAGCGCGGCGCTTGTGCCGCCTGTTTCACCTGCTGACCCAGCCAGTTCAGATATGCCGACCAATGGGGCAACTTTTGCTGCGTGTCCTGCGCAACCGGACTCTCCGCCGCAGAGTAAGCGGGTGTACTCCCAGTCGCCTCGCCTGTATTCCTCCGATCACGGCTAGGCCGGGGCACGGTTCTCCGGTCACCGATGGTGTGCCTGACCTGCGCTCTTGACGTGCGAAGATTACTACTCGGGTCATCCTGTTCAACAGAGCGATTCAACGATGGCACTCCAATGATGCGGCTTAAATTTCAAAAATCGACATTTGACCTGACTTAAAGCGTAATACCTTTTGGAGCATAACCCATATCCTGCATTTTACTCAACCCGAACAGCCATTTCAGTATTCGCCACGCCCAGTTTCCACCTCATCAGCAGCAACCCCATTAATGCCATGACTGCACTGCACGAATACAATACGGTCGCGCCGTAATACTGCCAGATCGGGCCGCTTGCCAGCCCGCCCAGCATGCCGCCCGCACCATAGGTCAGGCTGCCGAACAAAGCCTGGCCTTTGGATTGATGCCGTCCCTGAAAAAATTCATGCACCAGACCCACCGAGGCAGCATGATACGCACCAAACGTTGCGGCGTGCAGCACTTGTGCAACAAGCAGCAGCAATAAAACATCCACTCCCCAGCCTATCAGCATGAAACGCACCACGGCGATGGCAAAGCTGGCGACCAGAATGCGGGTATAGCCATAACGAAGCATCAGCCTGGGCATCAGGAAAAACACGGCAATTTCGCAAATCACGCCCAGCGCCCACAGCGCGCCTACCGCACTCTTAGCATAACCGTGCTCAACCAGATAAATCGAGAAAAAGGTGTAATAGGGGCCGTGCGCAACAGACATCAGAAAGCACGCGCCAAACAGCGCCAGCACCCGCGGCTGATACATGATCTTCCTGATAGACTGATGGTCGGTGTGATGTGGTCGAACGGGGGTATCGGGAATCTGCCGCGAAAAAATCAGTATCCCCAGCTCGCAGATCAAACCGGCCCATAGCAGCCAGGCGATGGCAATGTAATCGAAGGCATAGCCCAGCCCGACTACGGCAACAATAAATCCCACCGAACCCCAGGAACGAATACGCCCATAACGCGTGGCATGTTTACCCAGATAGCTGAGCGTAGTCGCCTCAACCAGCGGCATGGAGGCGCTCCAGAAGAAACTCATTAGCCCGAGCACCAGAAACATTCCCCAGAAACTGGTGGTCATGAACACGCCCAGATAGAACACCGCGCTCAGCAAGGCTGCGATCTGCACCACCAGCAGACGCTTGCCGGTATGGTCTGCCAGCCAACCCCACAGGTTGGGCGCCAGCATGCGCATCACCGGCTGCACCGACATCAGGATGGCAATTTCAACCGCACTGAAGTTTATGGATTGCAGGTACAAGCTCCAATAGGGCGCAAACATCCCTATGAAGGCGTAATAGAAAAAGTAAAATCCGGCAATACGCCAGTAATAATTTTTGGCCTGGTTCACGTGCTGATTTGAATATGTCGATACGGACGCACATTCTAACGTGCACGCACATTTGGCACAGCCCAACTTGCTTAAATCGAAAAAAACAGCTTACCCGCGCCATTCCGGCACATACAGCTTGTTTTACTCTGAATTTTTCTGTCCGGGTGCGATAGCAACATGACGCGTTGCAAAGTTTCCCTACGTTGCGTAGTATTCGTCGCTATAAATTATTACAGCTTTTCAGGGGCGGCGGCATGGCGTATTTTTGACAATGGCCATCGCGTACAGTTGGACAAATAACAACGAAAACAACTGACTCAACAGCACGGTCGCGGATATATTTAGAATGGCCATGCGATCTCGTCAATTCTTTGTTAAATATATTAAAAGTAAATTCAAGGCCGTTATTGAATGATATTTAATTCAAAGTTTATTCACCGGACACTGCACTGTCTGGCGCTCGTGCTGATACTCGGCATGAGTGCCTTCACGACGGCTCATGCCGCGCCGTCGTACTGTGAAAAATCCTGGCCGGCCTGGGATGCGTTCAAGAATAACCTTATCGATGAAGACGGGCGCGTGGTGGACAGCATCTCGGATGCCATGATAACCACCACTGAAGGACAGGCCTATGCACTGTTTTTCTCACTCGTGGCCAATGATCGTGTCATGTTTGACAAGCTGTTGAACTGGTCCGAGAAAAATCTGGCGGCCTACGACCTGATGACGCACCTACCATCCTGGCAATGGGGTGGCAAAGAGGAGCAGACCAAAGGGGTGATGGATGCAAATTCCGCCTCGGATGCCGATCTGTGGATGGCCTACACCCTGGGAGAAGCAGGCAGACTATGGTCTGATCGCCGACTCATTGCACTCTCTTCGTTATTGGCCGACCGCATTCTGGCAACAGAAACACTGGAAGTTCCCGGATTGGGCCTGGTGTTATTGCCGGGCGCGACCGGTTTCACCCCCTCAGCCTCACGCGTGCGATTAAACCCAAGTTATGTGCCGTTGCAATTAATACGCTGGTTTGTGACGCACAGCAAAGACCCACGCTGGGCATCATTACATAACACTTCGCGACGATTGATAGTAGACTCCGCGCCCGAAGGTTATGCGCCTGAATGGGCAATTTATGACTACCAACGGGGATTCATGCTTGATGAAGATGACGAAAGGCGCGGACTGGGCTCTTATAATGCCATTCGCGTCTATTTGTGGGCGGGCATGTTGAACGCAGATGATGCCGACCGGCGCGTATTGCTGGACGCCTTAAAACCCATGGCGCGCTTCGTGGCCAAACATGGCTCGCCTCCAGAATCCATCAATATTTTGACAGGTGCTGCAAACAACCCGGGGCCGAGCGGTTTTTCTGCCGCCATGGTGCCCTTCCTGCAAGCGGCGGGGATGAAAAAAGCTGTTGAAGAACAATTGCTGCGCATTGCTGCGCATCCCATATCAGAAGATAGTTATTACAGTCAGGTACTAAGCTTGTATGCGCTGGGTTGGCACGGCAACTTATATCGCTTTGATTTAAATGGAAACCTTACCCCGCGCTGGATGTCCACATGCCCATAAAATTACGCACTTTATCGATTGTTCTCGTTATCGCCGGGATCATTTCCGCTCCCGCACTGGCCGCCACGACAGCGGATAAGTCTACTGACTTCCTGTTGAGCGGAGCGAAAAAATGGGCCGCAAAAGATCGCCCTGATCTCGCAAAAAATTTATTACAGAAGCTGATCCTGATAGAACCCGATTCACAAGATGCTTTGTTCATGCTGGGCAATATCGAGCTGACGGCGGGTAACCACGCTGAGGCGCGTGTCTATTTAAACGCGCTGGAAAAAACGGCGCCCAACGGCTCGCTCACTCAGGAATTAAGTGCCTCCTATCGGCTGGCAACCACGGACAGAAACCAGCTGGAAGAGATGCGCTCACTGGCACAGGCAGGCAAGACCGCCGAGGCAGAAAAATTGCTCATGCAAATTTTCCCCGGCAAGCCCCCCAGAGGTGAAATGGGCGTGGAATATTTTCGCCTGATAGGCTCAACAAAAGCAGGCTTTATCCGTGCACAAAATGAACTACCCGCCTTATACAAGGAAACGGGCGATTCACGTTTTCGTTTGATCCAGCTTGAATTACAGGCCAATCGTCCTGAACATCTGGACTCGGCTATTCGTGGCTATGAAGAATTATCCAGAAGCCCCAATGTCAATACACAGCGCCTGCAGGACAACTGGCGGCGCGACTTGTACAGATACCCCGACAATGCCGGCAAACTAACCGCCATTAAAAATTTTCTGGCCGCGTACCCCAATGACAAGGAAATGATTGAATTATTGGGCGACTCCCAAAAGAATATTGAGGCGCAACGCCTGGCTCCCAGACCGGCAACCCTTGCCGCGATTGAGCCACCCCCCGCAAAACCACAAAAAATCGCACCCGCTATCAATAAAGTTACAGCGATAACCAAACCTGCGCCTATTGAAAATAAAGTTATTTCCGCGCCTAGGGTGACGGCAGCCAAACCTGCCACAAAACAGCCACGCGTAGCCAGAAAAGCGCCTGAAATAGTCGAGCAACCCGTCGTCAAGCAGCCCAAAATAGTCGAACCCGTTATCGTGGAACCAGTTGCTGCGCCCCCTGTTGCCGTAGAAATCGTCAGCAAACCGATTGACCCGGACATCGTTGCGCGTACCGACGCACTGGATGCGTTGGAGGATGGCAAGCTGGAACTGGCCGAAACCTCCCTGACGGAGTTGCTCAAACGCAGGCCGCAGGATTCGGAAATATTGGGCGGGCTGGGCATGATTAAACTGAGGCAAGGTAAGCAGGCTGAAGCCGAAAACTGGTTTAAACAGGCCTTGCGTGTATCAGACGAGGATAGCGTCGGAAAATGGACCAGCCTGGCCACCACAGCCGGATTCTGGAAAAACATACGCCTGGCTGACGAACGACTGGAAGAAAACCAGCTGCGCGAGGCGGAAGCCGCCATTCAGCAGGCGCTGCTCCTGCAACCTGAAGACCCCTATGCGCTGGCATTGCTGGGCAACATCAAGGCCGCCGACAACGATCTTGTCGAGGCCGAGCGCCTGTATCGGCAGGCGCTTGACAAGGAAGGTCACAACGTTGCTGCGATACGCGGATTGACCAGTTTGCTGACGCGTACTCAGCGCAGTGCGGAAGCGCTGGAACTGCTGGAACGGGTTTTCCGGACTTATCCGGATGAACTGAACCAGAACCCCGAGAACCATGCCGGATTGCTAAGGGAAGAAGCGGATTTGTATATCGCCGCGCATCGCCCCAGCCACGCGGTTCAGGCCCTGGAAATGGCGGTCGTGCTTGCCCCGAAAAATGCATGGGTGCGGTTTTCGCTGGCCAAGTTGTATATCAGCCTGAATCTCACACCGCTGGCCATACAGGTGCTTCAGGAGGGCGCAGCCCTCTCTCCCAAAGACCCGGACATGCACTATGTACGCGCCCTGGTACTGATCAGCCTGAATGACTATGCGGGCGGCCTGGACAGTCTGGCTCAAATCCCTGATGCGGAAATGACTAAACCCATGCGGGAAACATGGAATCGCGCCTTGATTCAATATCATTTCCAGCAGGCGGAAAGCATGCTTGCCCAGGGCAATCGCAAAGAAGCCATCCGCATCATGTCCATAGTAGAAACCCAGGCACGCAACAATTACCCGGCTACAGAACAAGTCGCCGAAGGCTGGTTCGGGCTCGGCCTACAGAAGCAGGGACTCAGTGCGATGCGCAAGCTGCCTCAACCCGTGCCGCTGGGTACGCAAGTATATTTCGCCTCCCTGCTTAACCGCGCAGGAGAAGATCAGGAACTCGCCGCCTACCTGCCCTCGCTGCGCATTCCGGAAGGTACGGACGTCACCACCCAGAAATACAAAACGACCCTGCAGGATATTGAATTTGCGATGGCGGGCAGGCAATACGACAAGCTGATGAAGGCGGGCAAAGCCGAACAGGCGCAACAACTTGCCGATAGCGTGCTCAATACGGGCCAACTGAGCAACTCAGACTATTTCAAGTATCACCGCACTTATTTTGCGCGTTCGGAATTACCTGAAAACGCCATCCCGCTGCTGGAGCAGGAAAAAGAGCTCTACCCGAATGATCTAAGCATCCGCTGGGATCTGGCCTATGCCTACTACCAGGCGAAACAGACCACCCAGGCGCAAGGCGAAATACAGGAACTGCTCTCGCTGACAACCGGTGACGACATCGATATGCGTTTGCGGGTTGCCAAACTCCAGCAAAACATGGGAGATCATGCGGGTGCGAAACGCACTATCAACGATTTGCTGAACCGTTTCCCTGAGAACACGGATGTCTTGATGCAGGCCGGAAATATTGCGCGTTCCGAAGGCAAGTACAACCGTGCGATGGGCTATTACCGGCAGACCCATGAGCAGGCTCAGAAACCCGTCGTTGCAGAAACCAAGACCGTCAAACCAGCAGAGCAGGACACGGATGTATTGCTGGACCTGCTGCCCGCACAGCGTATGACAACGGACTCCCGCATAAGCAAGACCAGGCGCGTCGCACCCGCGCTGGTGAGCACAAAGGAAAGTGACAAGATTTATCGTGCCGCCCTGGCTAGCGATGTTGTAAAAACAAAATATGTGGCCAATGGCGCGGCAACCGCTGCCGAACAGGAAATGGAGAGCATCGCCTCGCGGCGCACGGCAAAGATTGAAGCCGGACTGGATATACAGTCAAAAACAGCCAGCAGTGGAACATCGACTTATAACGCGACAGAAATCCCGCTACGCGCCCGTTTTCCGATCGGATATGAAGCGCATGGAAGCGTTCAGGTTGATCTGGTCAACATCGATGCCGGCACACTGCCGTCCACCTATAACGATTCGGCCTTATTCGGGAAGATACAGGCCTATGGGATTCCGACACAACCCATCCCGCAAAAGGCTACGGGTACCTCCATAGGCTTCGGCTATGAACAGGAATCCGTAAGAGCGGACATCGGCGTTGTCGGCATAGGTTTCCCGGTCAGCAACCTAGTGGGCGGTCTGCGCAAGGGCGGTGACGTGGGGCGCATGAGTTATTCGCTTACACTCTCCCGCAGACCTTATACCGGTTCACTGCTTTCTTATGCCGGCGCCAAAGACCCGGCCACGAACACGACATGGGGCGGCGTGACCAATACCGGCCTGGGACTCTATATGTCCACCACCCTCAAGGACTTCAACGTATCGACGATGGCCTCCTACGGACTGCTGCGAGGCAAGAACGTATTAAATAATGATCGTCTGTATTTGCGCGCTGCCATTGACCAGGATGTATACAGCACCGATGACACCGTCCTGAACATAGGATTGAATGCCAATTACACCCGTCATTCCAAGAACGAGGCCTACTATACCTTCGGACACGGCGGCTATTACAGCCCGCAGAGCAGCCTCGGCTTCAGCCTGCCTATCGAGTTAGTCGGCCGCGAAGACATGCTGTCCTACCAGCTCATACTCAACTTATCCTATTCACGCACCAGCGAGGATGCCGCCGTCTTCTACCCGACCGACGCGGGCTTGCAAGCGCTTGCGACGACGGTTGCAGCGGGCGGGCTGTTCCCCAAAGGATATCCTCAACCGATCTACGGGGGAGGCACCGGAGGCGGCTATGGCTACGGTCTGCGCGCGGCTACCGAATATCGACTCACGCCGAATCTCGCGCTCGGCGGACGCTTCAACATGGAACGCTCGGCTTATTACGCACCCAATTCGCTATTGTTTTACCTGAGATATATGTTTAACCCGGAAACAGGCCAGGTCAAAATGCGCCCTGATCCGGTGACGCCTTATTCGCAGTATTGAGGCTGACTAATTCGTCCTCCCGCGGGGACGAGCGACGTTTAGAAGAACGGCCGGGCGGGATAATTCCCGTCGCAGCCGCCCCCATAATGACCGATTAATATTTTTCTGACAGTCCAGTGTGAGCCACTACAACCCACCCCGGGTAAGCGTCTCCAGCCACTGACGTTCAGCGTCCTTGACCGGCATTTCGATCACGCGCTCAGGAATTTCCCAGATTATCGTCCTGGGCGGATTGTCGCGGAATGTCGCGCCGGCGAAATAGGCCACGGCGGCTCCCGAGAAATCACCCCCGTCTTTAGCCAGATTGGCCACGGGTTCGCCCAGCGTATGCTCCAGAAACGGCACAAAGTTACTGTTGCGTGAATAAGAGGTGCCGATCAGCGCAATGGATGGCAAACCGGCATCACCAAACAAGTCATCACTTTCTACGGTAATCGGGGCAATTTCCGTGGCTTGCACACTTTCCATTCCGGGTCGCAACAATCCGGGCAGGCCATCCAGCCCGGCCAGATGCACCAAATCACCGGATCGCTCGATGCGCACAGCTTCTGACAGCGTAGCGCCTGCTGCGAGCACAGCCCACTGAAGGGCACTCAGGCGGGCTGCCACGGTCGTGGCTGCGGCATGCGCCCCCGTCTCGTTCCAGTGTGTATCCGTGCGGTAATAACGCTCTCCCGGCGTGCTCTCCAGCGCGGCAGTCAAGTTCAGCGTTTCAATACCGTGCGGCTTCAGCAGAGCCAGCCAGTTCACCACCCGCTGATCAAACAGGGCGGAACGCTTGAGCCCGCAAAGATGCGCGCGCTCTATGCGCGTTTTATCGGGCACCACGGCCACCAGCAGTTGGATGCCGCGTTCCTTTAAGCGACTGGCAAGTTGCGCTGCCAATGCAGCTCTGAACTCAGCCGATTCATCTCTGTCGGAATGCAGCGTTAACTCGTCGGCCAAAAATAACCACTCCGAACAACCTGCACGCACACTGGGGCCTAAATCACCCGTCAAATTCCACAAAATGCCGCGCTCAATCTGGTTGAAGGTACTACCCAGCACGAAGTGTTTATTAAGCAACTTGGTAAAACGCCGGGTTGATTCACCGCTCAGAATATTGGCCGGTTTCTTCAACTCGACCCAGTCTTCACCCGGCACAGCCTTGAGCGACAGAAAGGTGACGACGAAACCGGCCAGCAGCAGTACAGCGAATGCCAGTACCGGCAGCAACATCAGGTATTTTCGTTTTATCAGCATGGCTTCACCCTATCAAAACTGAAAATACAGGAACGGGGGCGATTGTTGACCCGTCAGTACGATAAGCGCGTAGGCAAAGGCCAGTACCGGCCAGAGCGCACGCCACGCCTGCGTGCCGAATATCCACCAGCCGGTCTGTGCAATACGCGTCGCAGGATAAATGATGCAGACAATTCCCAGGATGAAGGATGCATATATCGTTGGGCGCAAGGCCAGTGCGACCTCATCGCCCATCGCCATACCATTGAAACCGAATTGCCCGCCCCACACAGTCAGCGCGGCGGAAAAATCGGCTGCGCGGAAGACTGTCCACGCCAGCATGACGACAATCAGGGTAAGCAGGCGCGAGAAGAAATCAGGCATCGCATAACCCATGTTGTTATAGGCACGCGCAATGCATAACGCCGCACCATGAATAAAACCCCATATCAGAAAATTCCAGCTCTCACCTCCATGCCACAGGCCACCAATCGACATAGTCAACATCAGGTTGATGTAGGTGCGCGTCTGGCCGCTGCGATTGCCGCCCAGCCATGCGATATACAGGTAATCGCGCAGCCACGATGACAGTGTTACATGCCAGCGACGCCAGAAGTCCTGAATGGACACGGCAAGATAGGGGTTGTTAAAGTTGATTTCGAATCTAAAACCCAGCATCAATCCCAAACCGATAGCCATCAGACTGTAACCGGCGAAATCAAAATAAAGCTGAATGGTATACGCACCGCAACCTATCCATGAATCAATCAATGAAGGTGCGGACTGGGCGAATACCAGCTCAACCAAAGGCGAGAGCGGATCGGCAATTAACACTTTCATCGCGAAGCCGATCATGAACAACCGCACACCGGATGCAAATTCTTCTGCGGAAAAAAACCGTTCCCTGAGCTCTTTCTCAATCACCTTGTAGCGGACAATAGGCCCGGCAATCAGGTGGGGAAACATGGCGATGTAGGCGCTGAAAAAGCTTAATTTGTATTGCGCCTTAACCGTACCGCGCCGCACATCAACCAGATAGGAAATGGCATGCAACACGGTAAAGGAAAGCGCGATGGGCAGGAAGATGGTTTCCCATGCGATAAACGGAGGTTCTTGACTACCGAACAGGTCATTGAGGGATTGCACCACGACATTGGCGTATTTGTACCAGGCCAGACTGCCCAGATTCGCCAGAATCGCGCCTGTCATCATGCGCGTCTTATACTTTTCAGAAGTTGATTTGTCTATCAGTATCGCCGCCAGCCAGGTGATAACGGTCAAGGCAATAATCAGAATCAGAAATTTTGGCGTCCACCATGCATAAAATAGCCAACTTCCGATCAGCAGCGTGTGATTACGAAATTGTCGCGGTGTAAGAAAATAAAACGCAAAAAAAACGGGCAAGAACAGCGTCAGAAATTCCAGAGACGCAAATACCATAAATTGTGACTCCGAAATAATGCGGTTTAATAAAAAACATCAACAGCTTACCGCAGAAATACGCCTGCATGGCGTATGCTCGCGAGAGGCCGATTTTACAATATGTTTAGCGACTTACAGTGAGCGCGGCATTCGCTATCAGTCACGCACGAAAAATGTCTGCCGGGTATTTTTCAGCGTCAGCAAAAATACGCTGTAACGCTCACCGGCCTGAAGTTGCGACAGGTCAACCGCCGCACTACCAGAACGCCCGGCGCAGACTACAGAGGCGCTCAATTTAACGGGATTAACCAGACGACGTTGTACAGAAAAAGGCTGCACCTTGTCCAGTATAGTGACATTTTTAGCACCGCCCTGCATGACGGCAGCGCCACATTGGTCGTCCAGATTAAACAGCGCCAGCGATGCACGCATCGCATTGAAATCACTCGGAATTTCTCTTACCAGCTTCGTTTTAACGCGTCCCTGACCACCGGGCACTACGACTATCGTAATGTATTCCCACGGGCTACCCACCACGTCCACCGGGATTTTACGGTTGTTACTCTGAATCGTCGCGGATAATTTTGAGCCGGACTTGACCGGAAAAAAGCGTGACGCACGCCCTTCCGCCTGGGCAGTCAATTCAACTTTCGCCGACCCTTGCGTTGAAATGACCGCAATAGCCTGTTCCGTCGCGTTCACAAAGCGTACATAGGAGGATTCTTCTGACGGGCCGGTTTCATAGAGTTGCGGTTCCGCATGAACAAGCGCAGAAGCAGCACCCATACTTACCAGCAGCCATCCGACCAGGCGACGTGCGCTATTTCTCATATCAGCCTCAGTGTTTGATTTTTTGCAAAATATCGGACGAAACTATCACCCGGGAAATCGCACTACCCCAGGCTTGATAGCCGGCTTTGGTAAAATGCTGTCCGTCATCGGCAAGCGTACCCCATTCACCCGGCTTGGACATTGCCAGAGAATTGATGTAGATGCATGGTGAAACGATATCCGAGAGGTATTCAGACATATCCTTCACGCGCGGGAAATTTTTACCATTCTTGCCGCCTTCATTCCCCCATGCAGGCCCCACCCACACACAACTCGCGCCACTGGCCTTGATACCCTTGGTCAGGGCACTGACTTCATGCCATATCCATGTTTTAGGCAAGCTGACACTCTTATAGCCCGCCATGGTGTCACCGTTTACGACCACGATCAAATCAGGGTGATGCAAGTTAACCAATTCGGGCAAGGGCTTGGTGGAACCCGCCTCACCCGCACGTATCCTCAAAGGACCGTCATCCAGCCTGAAAGCACTGCCGCAAGGCGGCTGCATTGTTTTCATCCACGCACCGGAGGGCGTACCGCATGCGCCGTACGAATAAACCTTGGCGCCATTGCGCATCAATTCGTCATGCAAGGTAGTAATTAAATAGTCCTTGGTTGACATATGACTGTCACCAATCACCAATACGGTCAAACCTGCAAGAAGTAAGCTCATTATTTAACCCCTATATTTTCACGTTAAGCAAACGGGGCGAGTTTAAGCGTTGGATTTATGGTTGTCCAGAATTATGAAAATAACCCCACCAAACATAGACCTGTGCATAGATATATCTATATACTCCGTTTCACCCTATGACATAGTCCGAATCTGATTATATCTACCTAACTCCCTA
>JAURZN010000198.1 GCA_030653355.1 Gallionella sp.
CCGATCTGCGCGTGGATACCTACCGCGCTTCCGGTGCCGGTGGACAGCACATCAACAAGACCGATTCGGCGGTGCGTATCACTCACATACCGACCAATATCGTGGTGCAATGCCAGAGCGACCGTTCGCAACATCGCAACCGCGCCGAAGCGATGGCGATGCTGAAATCACGCATGTATGAAGAGGAATTGCGCAAGCGCAATGCCGAGAAACAGGCGATGGAAGACGGCAAGACCGACATCGGCTGGGGGCATCAGATTCGCTCTTACGTGCTGGATCAGTCGCGTATCAAAGACCTGCGTACCAACTTTGAGGTCGGCAATACTCAGGGTGTGCTGGACGGCGATCTGGACGACTTTATCTCGGCCAGCCTGAAACAAGGCGTATAACGGTCATAATCATTGTATGAAACCTGCTATGCCCATTCCCTCTCTCCTACCTCTCTCCCGCCAGCGGGAGAGAGTGATACTGTCTCGCTACGCGAGTCTCTCGTAAAACCATGCCTGAACAAAACTCGCTGGCCGAATTTTTTGCGCCGGGCATCGACCCGCAGGACGTACCGCAGTTTTTCCCGCTATTTGCAGCCAAGCCGCTGATAGGCGCAATGATCGCGCTGTTTCGCGGCGGCGATGAAGAAGTGCTGGTGCGCCTGGTGGTGTTACGCGAAATCGGTCTGCGGGCGGATGCGCCGGACTGGTCTCCGCGTGAACTGGAGTCGCACTTCGCGTTTTTCGCCACGGCCAAACTCAATACCGTACTCAGTCGTCTGCGCGAGCATGAACTGTTGCTCTGGAATGCCGAGGGGCGTGTTTATCGCCTGTCCAGTGCCGGGCGCATGGTGTTGGCGGCACTCTCCAATCTGCTGTCATTCAGCACTGAACAGGATAGCGAGCTGGGATTTTATGCGGCGCAAATCGCAGCCGGCTCGGCGGTAGGCAAACTCTCCCCCGAAGCCCTTGCGCACTTGCTGGCGCGGCTTGCCGAATTGGAGAGCGAATTCGAACAGGCGATCACCTCCGGCTCGGAATTCCGTCTGCGCTCGGCACAGAACAAGCTCGAATCCGTGCAACAATGGATGAGTAAAGCCAATGAAGTGATGAAAAATCTCGGCGTATCCGGATTTCCGGATGATGCCAGTTGGCGGCTGGCGCAGGAAATCGGCAATCGTCAATCTCGCCTCGACCGCATGTCTTCGATTTTTCAGCGTGAACTTGCGGCTATCGCCCGTCAGCAAGTGCATTTATCGCAAGGCGGACTTTCCTCATCAGAACTGGCCGGCTGGCTCAAGGAACGCTCACTGGACGAGCTCGCCGCTCTGGCAGATGGCCAGCTCGCCGTCACCCCCGAACCGGGCTTCATTCTGTTCGACGTGATGCTCGATAACACCGAAGAATTTTTCGAACGCGAACAACCCGGAAAACGTATTTCCCTGCTTCCGGCCCCCGCCGAAATCGAATACATCAGCGACATTACGGTTGAGCCACCACCGCAACTGGCCGCCCTCACCCGCCTGCTGGAAAATTTGCAGCAAACTCTGTCGGCGACCGATGCAGTCGTCGGCGACAATTTCAGTGCCGCTTCTTACCGCCTTTCCTTGCTGACCTTCATCGGCGAGCAAAATGTTGATCCTGAGCTGGCGCAACTTGCGGCCTTGCCGCTGACACTGCGCTGGGACGATGAACTGAAAGCGGTGCATCGCAACGAAGTGGCTACCATCAGCTCAGGCGAACTCATCCCCTTGAAGGAAAAATCAGAATGAATCACGACTCCGCCGCGCGTCTGATCGCGCGTTTGCTGGCGCAGCGCTACTTGCCACGCGAAGATACCGAAATACGCCGCTTGCTGGTGGACAGCAGTTTTCCCGATGAAGTGGGACAACGTCTGGCCGCTTGCGGACTGCGACTGCTGGCCCAGCCCTTTGCCGCTCACGTCAGCGTCGCCCTGTTGCGCGAGTCCGAGGGTGCGGTGTTTGAACAGAATGATACCTGGCAAGCCAGCAACATCGGCCTGCCCAAGGATGCCGTGGCGTTGCTGGTGATTTTATGGGCGCTGATTATCCTGCCCAAACGCGCGCGGCAATTATCCAGCGAAGCCGCACAACAGGATGCGCAGAGCG
>JAURZN010000200.1 GCA_030653355.1 Gallionella sp.
TGCGCTGGGCAGTAGGTAGCGTATGGTGCGGTTTTCTGCCACCCGGTTGCGGATCAGCGTAGCAGATATTTCCAGCTTGGGTATCGCCAGTTCGGCAATACCTCCGGCGGGGTGTTGCGATAAAAAATCCACATTGCACAGGCGTTGCTGGTAGTGCTTGCGTAATTCCGGCATCGCGCTGTGGATACGTTCCTCCAGCGTGAAACCGGGACGATAACCCACCACGATATGCGCGAGGTCCAGCAATTTTTCCCATTGATGCCAGGTGTGCAATTGCAGGAAGGCATCGCCGCCCATCAGCAGGCACAGCGGTTGCGTCTCGCCCAGCTCAGTGCGCAATTCGCGCAAAGTGTCCACGGTAAAGCTTTTCGCGGCGCGCCTGACTTCGCGTTCATCCAGCACGAAATCGGGGTGGTCGGCTATCGCCAGTTTCACCATCGCGCTGCGATGCAGTGCCGATACCTGCGGTGCATCGCGATGCGGCGGATTGCCGGTCGGGATGAAACGGATCTGCTGCAATCCGGCCAGCTCCCTCATCTCCTCGGCCAGACGCAGGTGACCGTAGTGTATCGGGTCAAATGTGCCGCCGAGGATGCCGACAGGTTTCAACTACAGGGCCAGTCGGCGTATATCGGACAACACCTTCGCCAGATAGGCCGTAAACCGTGCCGCAGCCGCGCCGTCGATCACGCGGTGATCGTAAGACACGGACAAGGGCAGCATCAGGCGCGGTACAAAACCGCCATCCTGATACACCGGCTTCATGCAGGAACGCGACACACCCAGAATGGCGACTTCAGGCGCGTTGATAATGGGTGTAAATGCCGTGCCACCTATCCCGCCGAGGCTGGAAATGGTGAAACAGCCGCCTTGCATGTCGGCCGCCGTGATCTTCTTATCGCGCGCCTTCGCACTGATTTCGGCGAGTTCGCCGGCCAGTTGCACGATGCCTTTTTTGTCCACATCCCGAAGTACCGGCACCATCAGGCCATCCGGCGTATCCACCGCCACGCCGATATGGAAGTATTGCTTGAGCACCAGATTTTCGCCATCCAGCGAGGCATTGAATTTAGGAAACTTCTGCAAGGCCGCGACCACTGCCTTGAGCATGAAGGCCAGCGGGGTTATTTTGATATTTTGCTTGGCGTATTCAGCGCCCAGCTGCTTGCGGAAGGCTTCCATCTCGGTGATGTCGGCTTCATCAAATTGCGTGACATGCGGAATCGTCACCCAGTTGCGGTGCAGATTGGCGCCGGAAATCTTCTGGATGCGCGACAGTGGCTTGCTTTCGATTGCACCATATTTGGCGAAATCGAACGCAGGCATATCCAGTACCTGAAGACCGTTACCGCCTGCCACAGCACGCGGTTGTGCCAGCGCTCCCTTGACGAAGATTTGTACATCCTCTTTGGTTACACGGCCTTTTTCGCCGCTGCCTTTGACCTGGGCAATGTCCACGCCCAACTCGCGTGCAAAGCGACGTATCGCCGGACTGGCGTGCGCCTGTCCGCCGGAAGCGACGCTGGCGATAAGTGTCGGCGTGGCTGCCGCTTGCTGCGGTGCGGCTGCAACAGGCGTCGCTGCTACGGGCGCGGCGGCTGTGGGTGCTGCTGCGCTTGGGACAGAGGCCGTGGCTGCGTTGCTGGTTTCCAGCATCAGGATCAGCGAATTTTGTGAAACCTTGTCGCCGATTTCAACGTGCAATTCTTTGACTACACCGGAGTAGGGTGAGGGTACATCCATTGCGGCCTTGTCGGTTTCCAACGTCAACAGGGTGTCTTCTTCGTTGATCGTGTCGCCAACTTTGACCATCACCTCGATGACGCTGACTTCTTTGTAGTCGCCGATGTCCGGCACTAATACTTGTTTTATTTCTGCCACGTGTCTCTCCTAACCTTAAACCGATACGGGATTGGGTTTGTCTGGATTGATATTGTAAAGTGCAATCGCACGGCTGACCTCGGACGCATCGATAGTGCCTTCTTCAGCCAAGGCCTTTAATGCGGCCACGGCGATGTAGTTACGATCCACTTCAAAGAATTGGCGCAAATTCTTGCGCGTATCCGAACGACCGAAACCATCTGTGCCCAGCACTTTAAAGTTTTTAGGCAGGAAGCCGCGAATCTGATCGGCGAATGAGCGCATGTAATCCGTTGCGGCAATCACCGGGCCATCGCGGTCGGCCATGCATTGTTCGACATGACTGAAGCGCGGCTGTTCTTCGGGATGCAGCATATTCCAGCGTTCGCAATCGATGCCGTCGCGGCGCAATTCGGTAAAGCTGGTCACGCTCCAGATGTCCGCCATGACACCGAAATCCTTGTCCAGCAACTGTGCCGCTTCTATTGTTTCGCGCAAGATGGTGCCGCTGCCCAACAGTTGAACCTTGGGCTTGTTCTCATCCCCTGAGCTTTCACTAAGCAGGTACATGCCCTTGATGATATTGGCTTCCGCGCCTTCCGGCATGGCAGGATGCGCGTAGTTCTCGTTCATTACGGTGAGGTAATAGAACACGTCTTCCTGATTGACATACATGCGGCGCATGCCGTCATGGATGATCACCGCCAGTTCGTAAGCGAAAGTCGGGTCGTAGGATACGCAATTCGGGATCATCGCAGACATCAGGTGGCTGTGACCATCCTGATGTTGCAATCCTTCACCGTTCAGTGTGGTGCGACCTGCCGTGCCGCCCAGCATGAAACCACGTGCGCGCATGTCGCCTGCCGCCCAGGCCAGATCGCCGATACGCTGGAAGCCGAACATCGAGTAGTAAATGTAGAACGGCAACATGGCTTTGCCGTGGTTGGCGTAGGCCGTAGCCGCCGCGATCCACGAGGACATCGCGCCTGCTTCGTTGATGCCTTCCTGCAAAATCTGTCCGGTCTTGACTTCCTTGTAGAACATCAGCTGATCCGCATCCTGAGGGGTATATAACTGACCCACCTGCGAGAAGATGCCGAGTTGACGGAACATGCCTTCCATACCGAAGGTGCGTGATTCATCCGGCACAATCGGCACGACTTGACGACCGATATTCTTGTCCTTGACCAGTATGCCCAGCATCCTGACGAATGCCATGGTGGTCGAAATTTCGCGGCCCTCTGTGCTTTTCAGTAATGAGTCGAATGCCTCCAGGCCGGGAATTTGCAGTGCCTCAGTCGCCGGATTGCGCGCAGGCACGGAACCCATCTGTGCTGTGCGTTCCTTGAGATATTTCATCTCCAGACTGTCTTCAGGCGGACGGTAAAAATTCAGGCTGGCCACTTCCGCATCGTTCAACGGGATGTTGAAACGGTCGCGGAATTTAAGCAGCACTTGTCCCGCCATTTTCTTTTGCTGATGGGTGATGTTCTGCGCTTCGCCCGCTTCGCCCATGCCGTAACCCTTGACGGTTTTCGCCAGGATGACGGTAGGCTGGCCGGTGTGCTTGGAGGCTGCCGCGTAGGCTGCAAATACCTTGTGCGGATCATGGCCGCCGCGATTCAGACGCCAGATTTCATCGTCCGACATGTCGGCAACCATTTCCAGCAGTTCTGGATATTTGCCGAAGAAATGTTCGCGCACATACGCGCCATCCTTCGATTTGTAGGTCTGGTATTCGCCGTCCACCACTTCCTGCATGCGTTTTTGCAACAGGCCGTTCTTGTCCTTGGCGAACAAACGATCCCACTTGCCGCCCCAGACGATCTTGATGACGTTCCAGCCGGCGCCGCGGAAGACGCCTTCCAGCTCCTGAATAATTTTGCCGTTGCCGCGTACCGGTCCGTCCAGGCGCTGCAAATTGCAGTTGATGACAAAGATCAGATTGTCGAGCTTCTCGCGCCCGGCCATGGAAATCGCGCCCAGTGACTCCGGCTCATCCGTCTCGCCGTCGCCCAGATAAGCCCATACCTTGCGGCCATCTGTCTCCACCAGGCCGCGGTGCTGCAAATAACGCATGAAGCGCGCCTGATAAATGGCCATCAGCGGACCGAGTCCCATCGATACGGTAGGGAACTGCCAGAAATCCGGCATCAGCCAGGGGTGAGGGTAGGAAGACAGGCCATTCTCACCAGTCTCCTGGCGGAATTTGTACATCTGCTCTTCGCTGATACGGCCTTCGAGGTAGGCGCGTGCATAAACGCCGGGGGACGAGTGTCCCTGAAAATACACCAGATCGCCGCCGTGCGTGTCGGTCTTGCCGTGGAAAAAATGATTAAACGCCACGTCATACAGCGTCGCCGCCGATGCGAAGCTGGCGATATGGCCGCCCAGTTCGGAGGAATCGCGGTTGGCATTCAGCACCAGCGCCATCGCATTCCAGCGCATCAGTGCGCGTATGCGGTGTTCCATTTCACGGTCGCCGGTCGAACGCTCTTCATCGCCCAGCGCAATGCTGTTGCAATACGGCGTGGTTGCGCTGAACGGCACGCCCGCACCGGAACTGCGTGCCTTGTCTATCAATTGACCGAGCAGAAAATGGGCGCGTTCCGCGCCTTCATTTTTTAGTACCGATTCAAGGGCATCCAGCCACTCCTGGGTTTCCTGCGGGTCATAATCAGGTAAGTTCGCCATCTTTTCACTTTCTCACTAAAATTATTCTTGTCAGAAACATCCTTGTTCGTCATTCGGGCGCAAGCCGGAATGACGGAACTTTATGTGTTTCCTGTTGCTGAACAGTCTATCGTTTCTGCCTCGGTGACTATCCACGCGGTTTTGATATCCGTCTCTTCCTGTGGAATTTGCGCCACGATTTGCAGTCCGAACGCGGCACAAACCAGCGTCGGGCGATGCATCATTTGCGCCAGCAGTTTATCGTAATAACCGCCGCCGTAACCGAGTCGCGCGCCATCCCGGCTAAACGCGACGCCGGGCAACAGGGCGAATTCTACCTCATTTATGTCATTGAGCCGTTTGCAGCGTTCGACGACCGGCTCGCGTATTCCCCATAACCCTGTATCCAACTGGTTTTCCGGGTCGTCCACCAGATACAAATCCAGCTGGTTGGTGTGACGGTTGACCTTGGGTAACACCAGCTGTTTGCCGTCGGCGAGCGTCTGCGCGACCCACAACTCGCTGGCGTACTCGCTGCCGAAATTCATGTAGCCCAGTACCGTTCCGGCTTGCTTGTACTCGGGTAATTGCAACAGGCGTGTGGTGATCGTCGCGTTGAAGGCGGTGCGTATTTTGGCAGGTAATTGCTCGCGCAGTAACAGGCTGCGCTCGCGGATAGTCTGCTTGATCAATGGCATGTCATTCATGGTTTATCATTCTTTCGCACGCCTGAACGTGCTGGTCTGACTGGTTCTGCACGAGAGGGGCGCTGACCTAGCCAAGAAACAAGCGGTACGCCGGGTTGTCGCTCTCGTCCCAGTAGCGATAACCCAGTGTATTGAGGAATTCAGCCAGCGCCTGTTTGTCGTGATCCGGCACCTGCATGCCGACCAGCACGCGACCGTAATCCGCGCCGTGGTTGCGGTAGTGGAACAGGCTGATGTTCCAGCTGTGATTCATTTTGTTGAGGAATTGCATCAGCGCGCCGGGGCGTTCCGGGAACTCGAAGCGGAACAGGATTTCATCCGTTGCTTCGGGGGCATGTCCGCCCACCAGATGGCGCAGGTGCAGTTTGGCCATTTCGTTGTCGCTCAAATCCAGCGCGGGTAGCTTGTGGTTCTGCAATTTCTCCACCAGCTCGCCGGATTCCGCCTGATCGCGCACCTGGATGCCGAGAAAGACCTGTGCCGCTTCCGGGTTGGCGAAACGGTAGTTGAATTCGGTGATGTTGCGGCGGCCCAGCAAGGCGCAGAACTTGCGGAAACTTCCGGGGGTCTCGGGTATGGTTACCGCCAGTATGGATTCGCGTTTTTCGCCGATGTCGGCGCGTTCCGCGACAAAACGCAGACGGTCGAAATTCATGTTTGCGCCGCTGGTGACGGCAACCAGCGTCTCGCCGTTGAGTTGCTCGCGTTCCGCATACAGTTTGGCACCGGCAATAGACAGTGCGCCCGCCGGTTCGAGGACGGAGCGGGTGTCTTCAAAGACATCCTTGAGCGCGGCGCAAACGGCATCGGTATCCACCAGAATAATCTCGTCTACCAGCTTGCGGCACAGGCGCAGTGTCTCGACACCGACTTGCTTGACGGCCACGCCATCGGCGAACAGTCCGACATGGTCGAGCGTGATGCGTTTTTTGGTCTTGATGGAGCGGTACATGGCGTCCGAATCTACCGGCTGTACGCCGATAATTTTGATCTCGGGGCGCAATGCCTTGACGTACGCGGCGACGCCGGAAATCAGGCCGCCTCCGCCTATCGCGCAGAATATGGCATGGATAGGCGGGCTGTGCTGCCGCAATATCTCCATGCCTATGGTTCCCTGTCCGGCAATGACGTCCGGGTCGTCGTAGGGATGAACGAAAGTCATGCCGTTTTGCTGTTCCAGTTCCAGCGCATGCTGGTAGGCATCGGAATAGGAATCGCCAAACAGCACCACCTTTGCACCCCGGCCCGAGACGGCCTGAATCTTGATCTGCGGCGTGGTGGTGGGCATCACAATAACCGCCTTGCAGCCAAGTTTGAGCGCCGACAGCGCCACGCCTTGCGCGTGATTTCCCGCCGAGGCGGCGATGACGCCGCGCTTCAGCTGCTCAGGCGTGAGCTGCGCCATCTTGTTGTACGCGCCGCGCAGCTTGAACGAGAATACCGGCTGCATGTCCTCGCGTTTAAGCAGGATGGTATTGCCGGTGCGAGCCGATAAATTCGGCGCGACTTCCAGCGGGGTTTCAATCGCCACGTCATAGACGCGGGCGTTAAGGATGCGTTTTAGATAGCTATTCATATTCATTTGCCTTTCAGCTGCGCAGATTAGCATAACGGGCATGACATAATAAATTTTTCATGCCCGTTTCCCTCGCCTCAATCCTCTCCCGCTTGCGGGCGAGGAGGCAAACGAGTTTCTACGCAAATTTCACGTCAATTGCATGCTTTATCTCTTGCGACACTGCGTAAAATCGGTTCAAATGCGACGCATGGAAAAAAATGAACAACATGGTTTTATCATACAAACACAGGTGAAATATCTGGCCGATCAGTCCGACGAAGCAGCGGATCGTTTTGTATTCTCCTACACCATCAGCATCACCAATCTCGGCACGCAGGCCGCCAAACTCATCAGTCGCCACTGGGTTATCACCGATGCGTTCAATCACGTACAGGAAGTGCGTGGTCAGGGCGTGGTGGGTGAGCAGCCTCTGTTGCAGCCCAAGCAGAGTTTTGAATATACCAGCGGCACAGTGCTCGCCACGCAGGTGGGCACGATGCGCGGCAGCTATCAGATGCAGGGTGCGGATGGCGCGGATTTCGATGTCGATATTCCTGAATTTGTGTTGAGCGTCCCACGTGTCCTTCATTAAGGTTTTATCGGTCATGCGTATCGGAACCGCACTGGCACCGCTGCTTTTTCTGGCAGCCTGCGCTACCCCACCCGCACCCCAGGTATGCCCCGCGCCTCAGCCATGCCCTGCTCCGGCAGCATGCGTCGTGCCGCCTGTTGTCGTGGCACCGCCTGTGACAGCCCCCGCAGCCCCGTTTGCGGTCAGCAAGTGGGAAATGTTGCCGGACTGGCAGAAGATGGATTTGCAGCCGAGTTGGGTGGCTTTTCAACAAAGTTGCCGCGCTCTGAAGAACAAGCCGGATTGGCAGACGGTTTGCGCGCGCGCCCATGAGCTGGTGCAGCCGGACAATGAGGCATTGCGGCTGTTCTTTGAGGAAACGTTTACCCGTTATCAAGTGTTCAACCCCGATGGCTCTTCGCAGGGGCTGATAACCGGTTACTACGAACCCCGTTTGTCGGGTAGTCGCGTCAGGACAGCGCGTTTCAAATATCCGCTGTATGCCGCACCGGATGACATGCTGACGATAGATTTGAGCGAAGTTTACCCCCAGCTAAAAGATATGCGTTTGCGCGGACGGCTGGATGGAAGACGTATCCTGCCCTATTTCAGTCGTGCCGATATTGACGAGGGTAAAGGCGCACTGCGCGGGCGTGAATTATTCTGGGTGGAAAACGCGGTCGATTTGTTCTTTCTGCAAATTCAGGGTTCAGGTCGTATTGAACTGGCAGATGGTGCGCTGGTTAAAGTTGGTTATGCCGATCAAAATGGTCACCCCTATGTTTCCATCGGCAAGAAGCTGATCGAAATGGGCGAGCTCAAAATCGAGCAAGCCTCCATGCAGGGTATCAAGCGCTGGGCGGAGCAAAATCCCGCCAAGCTGACCGCGCTGCTTGAACATAATCCCAGCTATGTGTTCTTCCGTGAATTGCCTGAAGGTTTGTCTGCGCCGCTGGGTGCGCTCGGCGTGCCGCTAACCAATCAATACAGCATCGCGATTGATCCGCGCACCATTCCGCTGGGCGCGCCGGTTTTTCTCTCTACCACTTACCCGAACACGGCAGAGCCGCTGAACCGGTTGATGCTGGCGCAGGACACGGGCGGTGCGATCAGAGGCGCGGTACGTGCCGATTTCTTCTGGGGTTTTGGCGATCAGGCTGGCGCTCAGGCGGGACGCATGAAACAGAGCGGTCAGATGTGGGTGCTGTTCCCCAAGGGCGCAGAACCGGCGCTCAATTGATGTGCTCGTAGTCGTATCCGTGCTGTTTGGCTTGTTGTAGTGCGTTGTTGGCCAATTTAAGCAAGCTGGTTGCGTCGGTGTCGCGTTGTGGTATCAGGCTGGTGCAGCCTATGCAAATCGTTACCACGCCGTCTGGTGAATCGTGATGCGGGATGTTCAGGGCGCGTATCTGGTCGCGTAATTTGCTCGCATGCTGTTGTATGCCTTCGAGGCTGTCCCCCAATGATACGACGGCGAATTCGTCATTTTCATAGCGCGCGACGCAGTCCGAGGCGCGCGAAAATGACTTGGCGATGCGCTCACCGACCATGCGTAAGCAGGTGTCTCCCGCCGGACGCCCATAGCGTGCATTGAAACGTCCGAACTGATCCAGGTCTATCACCAGCACCGACAGCAGGCTGTGCGTGCGTTGCGCGGTTTGCAGCATGTGTGCCAGCTGCTCATCAAAGTGCTGGCGGTTGCTCAGGCCGACTAACGGGTCGGTATGGAGCTGCGTGTCGTGTTGCCGGTTCAGCAGATCCAGATGCGACTGACGCAGGTGCTGCTCGGACAGGATGCGCCCGGTTACATCTTTCTGTATGCCGACGAAGTGGGTGAGTTCGCCTTGTTCGTTGCGCAGTGCGGAAATGCTCAGTTCGTTCCAGAATAGCGCGCCGTCTTTGCGGTAATTGCGCAGCGTGACGACGCAATTCTTTCCCTGATGCAGCGCTTCGCGCAGTACGGCGATGTCGGGTTGTTCAGTATCCGCGCCCTGGAGAAAGCGACAGTTCTTGCCGAGTAATTCGGCCGCCGGGTAGCCGGATAGGCGCTCAAATCCCGCATTGACATAAATCAGCGGAAAATCTTTCATTCGCGCATCGGCGATAGTGATGCCATCGTGCGATTGATCGACCGCACGGGCAAGCAAGTCGCGTGTAATCTCGGGTGAAGCACTCACGTTGCCCCCTCCGGCTTCAGAGGGTCGGCGTGAAGCGCCCCCCGGGGGGCGCAGCCAGCCGTTTTGCCCGAACGGGGGCAGGCAAGACTATCGTCCATGTTCGTCCAGATGTTTTTCCAGTTGTTCGGCCGGCAGGTAACCGGGGACTTGTGTGCCATCGAAGAAAATCAGGTTAGGCGTGCCGTTTACCCGTAGTTTTTTGCCCGTCGCCACGACCTTGTCGGTAGGCGTGTTGCAGGTAACGTTGGCGGGTTTTGTTCCTTTTAGCATCAGATCGTCCCATGCCTTGACCGGGTCTTTTGCGCAGTGCACATTGCGTACGATGTCATCCGAGCCTTGAAAAATAGGGTACATAAACATATACAGCGTGACATTGTTGATTTTGGCAACTTCCTTTTCCAGTTTTTTGCAG